>CABYKW010000007.1 GCA_902519635.1 uncultured Pelagibacteraceae bacterium | reverse complement strand
AAATTTAATATTGAAAAAAAAGAAATTAATAAAAAAATGAAATAAATTAAAATAATATTTATTTTAGAAAAATTTAACACGAAAAAGAACTATTTTTTAACTTCTTCTTTTTTAAGTAAACTTGTTATCGTTGATCTTATAATTTGAACTTTTGTATTTTCTCCAATGATCACCTCGATACGATCATCTTCCATAATTCTATCTATAGTACCTATAATCCCACCCGATGTTATTATCTCATCCCCTCTTTTTAAAGACGCAACCATAGCTTTATGGTCTTTAACTCTTTTTTGTTGTGGTCTGATTAAAAAAAAGTAAAAAATTACAAATATTAAAATCAGAGGTATGAATTGTGCTATTCCTTGGCCGCTCATTAAAGGATAATTATAATAAAAGAGTTAGTTAAACAAGAGAATAATAATCAAATTTTATCTAAATTATTCATATATTTTTTTAGTATAGTTGGAATGGTAATTGACCCATCTTCATTTTGATTATTTTCTAATAAGGCAATAATAAGTCTTCCTACTGCTAAACCTGAACCATTTAAAGTTCCAACATAATCATTACTGTTTGTTGACTTATATTTTGCTCCCATCCTTCTAGCTTGAAATGTTCCACACGATGAGCAACTTGAAATTTCTCTATATTTATTTTCTGAGGGAATCCAAACTTCAATATCAAAAGTTTTTTCGGCACTAAATCCCATATCTCCAGTTGATAATAGAACTACTTGGTAAGGAATTTCTAATTTTTTTAAAATTTCTTCTGCACAATTAAGCATTCTTTCTAATTCTGAGATACAATTTTTTGGTTCAACTATGCTTACTAGTTCAACTTTGTAAAATTGATGTTGTCTCATCATTCCTTTAGTATCTTTACCGTAACTGCCTGCTTCTTTTCTAAAACATGGAGTAGCTGCAACAAATCGTTGAGGAAGTTCATCAGCCTGTAAAATTGATTTTCTAACCAAATTAGTAAGAACAACTTCAGCTGTTGGTATTAAAAACTTTCTATCTTCAGAGTTATCAAATTTTATCTCAAATTGATCTTCTTCGAACTTAGGTAGTTGACCTGTACCAAACATTACTTCTTGATTAACAATTAAAGGTGGTGATATTTCAGTGTATTGAAACTCATTTACCTGGGTATCTAACATAAAGTTAATTAATGCTCTCTCAAGTAGAGCCAATTTATCTCTGAGAACAACAAATCTTGATCCAGACAATTTGATAGATGTATCAAAATCGATATTCTTGTTTTTCAAACCAATATCTATATGAGATTTTATTTTAAAATTAAAACTTTTAGCTTTTCCAACTTTCTTAATTAACTTATTTGCTTTTTCATCTTTGCCAATAGGAACATCCTCAATTGCAATATTAGGAAGATTAGAAACAATTTGATCTATTTTTTTTTGAGATTTTTTTTGTTCTAATAAAATTTTATTTATTTGGTCTGAAATTTTCTTTGATTTTTCAAAATTAGACTTTTCTTTTGACTTAGATAATTTTTTTTTTTCTTGTTCTAATAATTCTTTTTTATTAATTAAATCCCTGTTAATTTTATCTACATTGTTAAATTCTTCAGTATCAAAATCTAAATTTCTATCCTTAAATTTCTTTTTAAATATCTTTAAATTCTTTCTTAAATCTTTAAGATTATGCATCTTCTTCTTCTTTATCTTTTTTTTCAGTAAACTTCACTGTTAATATAGACAATTCATAAAGTAATAATAAAGGTATAGCTAGACCAATTTGTGTAATAGGGTCTGGAGGTGTTAATATAGCGGCAATAGTAAAAATAATAACCACTACATATCTTCTTGTTTTTTTGAGATAGTTAGAATTAACTACTCCTATTTTAGCTAATAAATTTAAAAGTATTGGAAGTTGAAAACTTATTCCAAATGCAAAAATTAATCTCATAATCAAAGATAAATATTCGTTTACTTTGGCTTCTAATTGAATTGGTAAACTTGTATTTGATCCTATGGACTCAAAAGACAAGAAAAACTTTATAGCTAATGGCATTATAAGATAATAAACTAATAATCCTCCAAATAAAAAAAGAATTGGAGTAAATATTAAATATGGTAAAAGAGCTTTTTTTTCATTTTTATATAATCCAGGTGCAATAAATTTATAAATTTGAATTAATAAAACTGGGCTTCCTAAGAAAAATGCAGCGAAAAAAGCAACTTTTAAATAAGTAATAAAGGTTTCATGTAAAGCAGTAAAAATAAGTCTTCTAGGCGTTTCACTATTTTCAACTGCATTAGCATACGGTTCTACTAAAAAATTATAAATCTGTTCAGCAAAAATATATGAAATAACAAAAATAACCAAAATAAATATTATTGATGTTAAAAGTCTTGATCTAAGTTCTATAAAATGACTAGTAAAAGAATTGGGATTAGTCATCTAACTTATCTTTTTTTTTTAAATCTTTTTCTTGATTAATATCTTTTTCTAAGTCTATTTCACTAGTTGCAGAGGATATTTCTCTTTGAAAACTGCTGAAAGTATTTTTCAATTTTCCTATATAAGAGCCTATCTTTTTTAGTGCTATAGGAAATTCTTTGGGACCTAAAACTAAAATAGCAATGACAACTACAGCTAAAATCTCTAACCAACCAATTTGAGGCATTTTGATTATTTATTTTTGGAGTCTGAATCGTCTGAATTGTTCTTCTCATCATTATTTGAAGAAGAGTCATCAGACATACCCTTCTTAAAACTTTTAATGCCCTTAGCAACATCACCCATTAAGCTCGAAATCTTGCCTCTTCCAAAAAGCAAAACTACGATCACAACTACTATAGCTATTTGCCAAAAACTAATTCCCATAATTAATGATTATATACAATAAATTTAATTAAATTAATATCTTTATTTATCTGTTTCAGGAGATTTCTTAATTGCTTCTTCAATATCTTCATAAATATTCTGTTTTTCATTTATTGACTGCTCTTTAAAAAACTTTCCTGTTCCAAAGATAGATTTGTCAATGTTTGAAGTGTCAATTAAACCAGCAGAACCCAATTCATCAACAGTTGGTAAATCAGATAATTTTTGAATATTAAAATGATTTAAAAAATTTTCAGTAGTCGCATATTGAATTGGTTTGCCAGGTAAGTCTTTTCTGCCGGCAGGTCTTACCCAATCAAGTTCTAGTAATATTTCTAAAGTATTAGATGCGAATGACACTCCTCGAATTTCTTCTATTTCAGACCTAGTAACTGGTTGATGATAAACAATAATAGATAAGGTTTCAATTGTAGCTTTAGATAATTTTCTTTGTGTCGATTTTTGAAGAGACATTAATTTGGACAAATCTTCAGCAGTTCTAAAGGACCATCTGCCTCTTATACAAACTAAGTTTATACCTCTTTTTTTGTAAGTATCCTGAATTTTTTCTAATATCTTTGTAATATCTGAACTTGATTTTACTCTTTCTTCAATAGTTTCTATATCCAAAGGTTCGGAAGCGGAAAAGAGAATGGCTTCAACTTGACGCTCAATTTTTGAAACATTTGATGGAAAAGTAATTATATTATTTTTATTTTTATTTTTATTTTTATTTTTCATTAATTAGAAACTTTTTTTATCAATATTTTTTCAAACATTTTTTTTTGTAAAATCTTAATTAAACCTTCTTTTGTTAATTCTAAACTTGCAGCAAATATTCCCGTTATACCGGTGTTTTTCATTTTTTTATTAAAATAATAATGTGGTATTAACTCATTAATATCTTTCCAGTCAGTTAACTGACTAAAATTTTCCTTTATTTGTTTAATTGCTTCTTCGGTTGTAAGAACAGGTAATTTAGGAATATTTATTGTTTGGAATGACTTTTGCATTTGAAGATTTGAATAAGTTTTTAATAATTCATATAGAGAAACATCATAAATTGGAGTGTTAATCGATCTGATACCACCCTTCATTCCCCTCGTAAAAATATGAACGCCTAATCTTTTTTTTTTTAACATTTGGTCAGAAAGAATTCTAATTAATTCTAGTTTTTTTAATTGTAATTTTAGTTTTTCAGCTACTTCCAAAGCTTTAAAATCATCACTTTCATCTTCTGGTAATAACAATTTAGATTTTAAATAAGCCAACCAGGTAGCCATCAATAGATGTTCTGATGCCGTTTCTAAATTTAAATTTTCATTTTTTTTAATAAAATCTAAAAATTGATCTGCTAATTCAGTTATTGAAATCTCAGCTAAATCAACCTTTTGAGTTTTAGCTAAATCAAGTAAAACCTCTAAAGGTCCACTATAGTTTGGAATATTGACAGGTATCTGATTTAAATTGTTTGATTCCATTTTGCAATTTTATCTTAAAAATTTATAAAATTCTGATGTTTTTTTACTTGTAAATTTGTCTATAAACGGAACTTCTTTTATCAGTTTATAAGCATCTTTATAATTCCCAGCACAATATAAAACTATATTACAACCTGCGATAAGTGATTTTTTTGCATTTTGTACTAAATTATATTTTAAAGCTTTCATAGAAATATCATCTGAAATTAAAATTCCTTTAAATCCAATCTTTTTTCTTATTATTTGAGAGATAATTTTTTTTGAAAAAGTTGCAACATTTTTCTTATCAATCGCCGAATACAAAATATGAGCAGTCATAGCGAATTGAGATGAATTTGATTTAAAAGGAAAAAAATCAATTTTGCTCAGATTTCTATAATTAATTTTTACCTTTGGTGTCTTTAGGTGGCTATCCAACATAGAACAACCATGGCCTGGGATATGTTTAATTACTGTTCCTATTTTATTTTTTTTATATTGATTAACACATACTTCGCCTAATTTTTTAACTATAATAGGATTATTTGAAAAACTTCTTTTTCCAATTACTTTATTTGTTGTTTTCCTTATCACATCTAAAACAGGCACTGTGTTTATATTTATACCAATTTTTCTTAAAAGATTAGTTAGTTGATCAATATAATTTTTATATATAATTAAAGCAGTCTTAGGATTATATTGATAAATATCACCAAATAATTTTTGTGAAAAATTATGATTAATAATTTTACCTAATCGCGATACCGTTTTCCCTTCTTCGTCAATAAGTATTGGCAATTTAGGATCTTTACTACATTTTCTGATTTTTTTGATTAAATTTTTTACTTGAGTTAAAGATTTAATATTTCTTTTAAAAAGAATTAAACCCCAAGGTTTTTCATTTGTTATCAATACTTGCTCTTTTATAGATAGATAATGTCCTTTTATACTAATTATAATTGCTTTTTTTCTCATTTACTCTTCAATAAATTCCAAAAGTTTCTTTGTCCATTGGTTTTAATTTCTTCAGAAAACGAAGAATTAAATTCAATTACATTGTTAGTATCATTATCTAAAACTATTAAATTTGAAGTCTTGTCTTTTAAAATTTCTTCAATATTTAATCTTTTTAAATTTATATCTTTAATATTTTTATTAGAAGAATAATAACTAAAAACATTAAAAAAAAATAAAGAAATAATAATTACAAGTAATAGATTAACAATTTTAAGCATTACATTTTATCAGGAAGTGAAACTCCTAAAATATTCATACCTCTTTGTATTACTATAGCTACAAGTACAATAATTGCGAGGGTTTCCGTTTTTTTTATTTTTCCGTCTTCAATAAATTTAAAATTAATATCTTCATTTCCTTTACTCCAATAAGAATGAAATAAAGTTGCAAGCTCATAAAGATAATATGGTATTTTATGTGGCTCATATTTAAAAGATGCAGTTTCTATAATTTTTGGCCACTCGAATATTTTTCTTAAAATTTTTATTTCATTTTCATTTAATGAAAATGATTTTTTGTCTAAATTGATTTTATCTTTAAGATCTTTATTTAGTGTTCTAAATAAAGAATTAATTCTTGCAAAAGAATATTGCACATAAAATACTGGATTGTCTTTACTTTTTTCTAAAACTTTATCAAAGTCAAAATCAAGCTCAACATCATTACTTCTATTTAGCATCATAAATCTTATAGAGTCTTTATTTACTTCTTTTAGTAAATCTTGTGCTGAAATAAATTCTCCAGCCCTTTTTGACATTTTAAATGGTTTTCCATTTTTATATAATTTAACTAATTGGCATACCTTACAATTTAGTTTTACTTTATTTTCAGAAAGAGCTTTTACTGCAGCCGTTATTCTTTTTGTGTATCCAGTATGATCTGCTCCTAAAACATTGATTAAATATTCATAATTTCTATTTACCTTATCCATATGGTAACCAACATCATTAGCAAAATATGTCCAAGAGCCATCATTTTTTTGCATTGCTCTGTCAGTATCGTCACCAAATAAAGTAGATTTAAAAATTAATCTTTTGGTTTTTTTCCAAGTTTTATCTTTTTCTCCTTTTGGAGGTTCTAAATACCCTTCTTGAACATAATTATTTTTTTTTAAATGATTTACAGCCTTATCTACTAATTTATTTGAAATTAGCTCTGTTTCCGAAAAAAAATTATCATGTTCAATGCCTAATTTTTTTAAATCTAATTTAATTAAGTCCATAGAATGTCTTAATGACTCTTTTTTAATTAATTCAAGGGACTCATCAAATTTATCAAACTTTTCACTTTTATTTGATTTAATAATTTTTCTACTTATTTCAATTATATATTCACCTGGGTAAAGATCTTTTTTAGAAATAAATTTTTCATTATATTTAATTTCTCTTATTCTCAAAAAAACTGACTTAGCAAAGTTTTTAATTTGGTTTCCATAATCATTGATATAGTATTCTTTTGTAACTTTGTTCCCATTAAATTTTAACAAATTAGCTAAAACATCGCCATAAACAGCCCCTCTACAATGACCCACATGCATTGGTCCTGTTGGATTAGCTGATACAAATTCTATGTTATAAGTATTATTACATTGTTTCTTGCCGTAAGTTTTTGGATTTTCTAAAATTTTGTTTATATTTTTAATCAAAGAGTTGTTTGTTAACTTTAAATTTAAAAAACCCGGACCTGCAATTTCTACTTTTTCAAAATCGTTTAAATCATTTAAAATTAGGCTTTTAATTTTATCAGCTAACTCTTTTGAGTTGGTCTTATTAATTTTTGCTAATACAAGAGCTGCATTACAAGACAAATCATAATTAAAATCAGGTGGAGGGCTTTCTACAACGACTCCTTTAAAATTATTCAAATTATCCAATTTAAGAAATTGCTGCTTTTTAAGTATTAAAGAATTAATCTGGTTTATATAATCTTCAAATATATTCATTTTGATTTGTTATATAGATTTATTGCATATCTATCGGTCATTCCAGCTATAAAATCACAAATAGATCTGTCTATATTAGATTTTTTAATATTTTTGGTGTTTATATAATTTGTAGGATTTTTTTTAATTTTAAGAAATAATTTTTTTATTACCAATTTTCCAAAATTAGTTTTTCTTATAACACTTTTATGATAATACATTTTTTCTTTTAAAAATTTTTTTATACTAAAATCAAATAAACTCATCTTTTTAGAAAAACATACAATAGGATACTTAGATTTATACACATCAAAAATGTTTTTAATATTATTTTTTTTGATGTTTTTATTTGTATTTACTATTATATCTTTTACCATTTCATTAATAATATCCCTTATAATCTGTCTCAAAACTAAATCTTGAGGAAATTTTTTAAATTTTTTATTATGTCTTTTTAAAATTGAGCTAAGGACAGGCAAATTCTTAAGATCTTTTAATTTAAATAATTGCGCCCTCAAACCATCTTCAAGATCATGACTATTATAAGCAATATCATCTGAAATTGATGCTATTTGAGCTTCTAAAGAAGGGCTGTTTTTAAAATTTATTTTTTTTTTGAAAAAATTTCTTCCTAAAATATTGTTAAATCTATTTATCTTATAAACTGGCCCATTGTGTTTTATTAAACCATCTAATGTTTCAAAAGTTAAATTAAGACCTTTAAAATTGTAATATTTATTTTCTAAAAGCATTACTATTCTAATTGTTTGGATATTATGATCAAATCCACCGTAAGTTTTCATACAATCATTTAAAGCTTCTTCCCCGGCATGACCAAATGGGGTGTGTCCAAGATCATGGGCTAAACTTATAGTCTCACATAAATCTTCATTCAATTTAAAATATTTTGCGAGCGTTCTAGAAATTTGAGCCACTTCTAATGAATGAGTAATTCTTGTTCTGTAATGATCGCCTGTTGTATTAACAAAAACTTGAGTTTTATGCTTAAGTCTTCTAAAAGCCGTAGAATGAATAATTCGATCCCTATCTCTTTGATATGGTGACCTTAAGTTGCTTTTCTTTTCAACATTAAATCTTCCTCTGGAATTAATAGAAATTGATAATTTAGAGAACCTATTTTTTTGCATAATCTTATTTTAAAATATATACTACATATTAACTGATTATGACAAAAAAAATAGAATTTACAGACAGAGCTAAAGAACAAATAGAAAAGATTATTAATGAAGACAAATTAAAAAAATTTTTTAGAATTTCAGTAAAAGGTGGCGGTTGCTCAGGATTTAAATACGATTTCAGTTTTGATAATAAAATTAATAATCAAGATATTATTTTTGGTAAAGCAGTAATAGATTCAACGTCTCTCGATATAATTTCTGGATCTGTTATTGATTTTAAAAAGGAAATGATTGGGGAATCGTTTGTCATTAACAATCCTAAAGCATCATCTTCTTGTGGTTGTGGTTTATCGTTCTCTGTCTAATGAAAATTATATCATGGAATGTAAATTCAGTACGGGCTAGAATTGAAAATATACTTGATTATATAAAAGAAACAAATCCAGATATTATATTTCTTCAAGAAATAAAAACACAAAATGAAAATTTTCCTTCAGAAACTTTTAAAAAGGAAGGTTATAATTCTTATGTATTTGGTCAAAAAAGTTATAATGGTGTAGCTTTTTTATCAAAATTAAAAATAGAAAATGTTAGAAATGATTTCATAAAAGATAAATTAAAACAATCAAGAATAATTACTGGTGAAATCCTTATAGATAAAAAAAAAACAAAACTAATTAATATATACGTCCCTAATGGAAATCCAGTTGATACAGAAAAATATGAATATAAAAAAAGTTGGCTTACATCTTTTATTAAAGAAGTAAAAAAAGAATTAATAGTAAATTCTAATTTAATTATATCTGGAGACTTTAATATTATACCGGAAGAAATAGATGTTTATGACTTCAAAAGATATGAAAATGATGCTCTTTTTAAATTAGAAATTAGAAAAAAATACAGAGAACTAATCAATTTAGGTTTTAACGATATCTATAGATATTTTAATAAATCTAAACAAGAATATACTTTTTGGGATTATTTTGCAGGATCATGGCAAAAAAATTATGGGATGAGAATAGATCATTTTTTAGTCTCAAGTAATTTATTAGAAAATCTTAAATCAATAAATATTAATAAAAAACCTAGATCAAAAGTTAAACCTTCTGATCACACTCCTATTGAGTTGGAAGTTAATTAGCCCTTCCATAAACATCTTTGTAACGAACTATGTCTGTTTCTTTTAAAATTGAACCTAATTGCACTTCCATAATCTTGACGGGTCTTTTATTAGGATTTTGCACTCTATGAATAGTCCCTTGAGGAATGAAAATTGTTTCAGTAGGTTTTTTTGAAAAAAATTTCTTATTTAGTGTAATTTTGGGAATTCCTTGTGTAACTACCCAGTGTTCCGACCTATGGAAATGTTTTTGTAAACTCAAAATTCCTTTTGTTTTAATATATAATTCTTTAATCAAAAAATTTTTACCACTAAATAAATTTGTATATCTACCCCATGGTCGATAAAAAATATTTTTTTTATTAAAGTACTTAGCTTTATTTCTATTATACATTAAGAGAATTTCTTTCCAACTTCCTAGATCAGACCAAGGTATATTAAGTTTTATTGCATTTATATCATTAGTTTTTTCTAAAATTGCATAATCAAAAGACTTTGAAGAATTTTTAATAAACGTATTTTTATCTAAATAATATACATTTTTTTTTAATTTTCCCTTATTTACAGCTAACAAAGATTTTTGGTACATAGTTTTCTGATATTTTTTAAAATTATTTATTATAGAGTCTTTTCTTAAAAAGAATATTCCAGAATTCCAATATCCTCCATTTTTAATAATTCTCTTTGCTTTTGACTGGTATGGTTTTTCAATGAACCTGGTAACTTTGCTTAAATTTTTATTTTTTTTTGTCATAAAATATCCAAATTGATCAGATGAAGAACGAGGTTTTATACCAAAAACAAAAATATTTTTGTCGGTAAGATACTTTTTGTTTTTAAATATTTCTTTATTAAATTTATTTACCTTCTCTATCAAATGATCTGCAGATAAAAATATAAGTGGTTGTTTTTCTGGAATATTTTTTAAAAGAGAAGCAACAAGAATCGCTGGTCCTGTATTTTTTTTAGCAGGTTCTACTACAATTTTATATTTTTTTATTTTATATTTTCTTAAGTGTTTCTTGATTTCCCTAAGATACTTTGAATTAGTACTTATTATTGGAGAGTCAAATGAAGAGTGTTTTACTCTCTCCAAAGTTTTTCCAAGTAATGTCCATCCTCCAAAATCTATAAACTGTTTAGCTTGATTTTTTTTTGTGTTAGGCCAAAGCCTTGTGCCAGCACCACCACATAAAATAACTGGTCTAATCTTCATTAAATCTTTGAGTATTCTTTTACTTCTTTTTTCTTGCCTGGATGAGTAGGAGCGCCTAAATAAGCTGGACCTACTGTTTGGGCATATTTCCATAATGTACCAGAACCAAATGAAGATTTTTTAGCCCTCCATTTTTTCTTTCTAAAGGCTAATTCGGCTTTAGTTAATCTAACATTAATAGTTCCTTTTTTTGCATCTATATCAATTTTATCTCCATTTTTAAGTAGAGCTATTGGTCCTCCTAATGCTGCTTCAGGTCCAACATGTCCAACACAAAAACCTCTTGTTGCTCCAGAAAATCTTCCGTCTGTTATCAAAGCAACCTTTTCACCTTTACCTTGACCATAAATAGCTCCGGTAGTTGATAACATTTCTCTCATTCCAGGACCACCTCTTGGTCCTTCATATCTAATTATGATTACATCTCCATCTTTGTACTTTTTAGTTTGAACTGCTCTCATTGCATCTTCTTCATTATCAAAGCATCTAGCTATTCCTGTAAATTGTAATTTTTTTAAACCAGCTATTTTAACGATAGCTCCATCAGGAGCTAAATTGCCTTTTAATCCAACAACTCCACCATCTGGAGATAAAGGATTATTGTATTCTCTTAAAACTTTTTGATTGGTATTGAATCTTACAGTTTTTAGATTGTCTTTCATTGTTTTGCCTGTAACGGTTATACAATCGCCATGAATGAAACCGCCATCATATAAAGTTTTTAATAACATAGGAACTCCGCCAGCTTCCCACATATCTTTTGCAACATATTTTCCGCCAGGTTTTAAATCAGCTAGATATGGAGTTTTTTTAAAAATTTTTGCTACATCCATTAAATCAAATTTAACTCCAATTTCATTTGCTAAAGCTGGTAAATGAAGGGCTGCGTTAGTAGAACCGCCAGTTGCTGCTACAATAGTAGCCGCATTTTCCAAAGATTTTTTTGTTACTATATCTCTTGGCTTGATATTTGTTTCTAATAAATTCATAACTGTTTTTCCACTTTCAAAAGCATACTTATCTCTCTCTTCGTAAGGCGCGGGGGTTCCTGCAGAGTAAGGTAAAGCCAATCCTATGGCTTCTGAAACACACGCCATAGTGTTAGCAGTGAATTGGCCACCACAAGCTCCAGCGCTAGGACAAGCAACTAACTCTAGTTCTCTAAGCTCTTCAGAGGACATCGAACCAGAGGAATGTTTACCTACTGCTTCAAATACATCAACGACTGTTACATCTTTGCCTTTGTACTTACCAGGTAAAATTGACCCTCCATATATAAAAACACTTGGCACATTTAATCTCAACATAGACATCATTAAACCTGGCAATGATTTATCGCATCCTGCAATTCCAACTAAAGCATCGTAACAATGCCCTCTAACTGTTAACTCGGCAGAGTCAGCTATAATTTCTCTTGAGATTAAAGATGACTTCATTCCTTCGTGGCCCATAGCAATACCATCTGTAACTGTTATTGTGCAAAATTCTCTAGGTGTTCCGCCAGATTGCTTTACGCCCTTTTTAACTGATTGTGCCTGTCTCATTAAAGCTGTATTACAAGGAGCGGCCTCGTTCCAAGTTGAAACAACTCCTACAAAAGGTTTAGCCACATCTTGTTCTGTTTCACCCATAGCATAATAAAAAGATCTATGAGGAGCTCTATCTGGCCCTAAAGAAGTATGACGACTAGGTAATTTTTTTTTATTAATTTTAGACATATTTAGTTAATACTAGATACAATACTTCTTAATTTTCCATCTTCAACCGTTAATTCTTTGATCAATTTTTTGTCATTTTGAACAATGTCTTGAGGAGCGTTCTTTAGATAAGCCTTATTTTTAAGCTTATTATCAAGACTATTAATTTGTTTTTTTATCTTTTCTATTTTCTCTAGAATTCTTTCTTTCTGGGAAATTAAGTCAATATCTTCACTAAATGTAAGTGAGAGTTTTTCTTTTAAAACTAAAATATCAATTGAATTTTTATTATGTAAATTATTCTTTATAAGCCCATTTATTCTACCCACAGGCTTGATTAAATTCAAATTATCATTAATTAATTTTTTGAGTTTTGTTGATTTTTCAGAAAAAGATACGTCACAAAAAAGTTTAGGGGTAATTTTTAATTCAGCTTTTGTAGATCGTATATTTGAAATAATTTCAATTAAATTATTAACCATAGATTGATTTTTCAAGAATTTACTTAAATTTTTATAATTAGGCCAAGAAGAAGAAATCAAATCTTCTTTATATACAGCATTAAATTTATTATTAGACCATACAGACTCTGTAAAAAAAGGTATAAAAGGGTGCAACATCCTTAAAATATTTGACATCATAAATGATGAAAATAGTTTTGCTTCTCTAATTTCTGATCTATTTTTAGAATTAAAAATTGGTTTTAAAAATTCTAAGTACCAATCACAGTAATAATACCACACAAATTGATATGCGTGTTTTGCTGCTTCATCAAATCTAAAAATTTCAATACTTTTAGATACTAAACTTTGAGTTTTAGTGTATTCATTAAAAATCCATTGATTTATAGGAAGTTTTATTGATGTTACATTGAGTTTTTTATCAAGCTTACAATTATTTAATTTTAAAAAATTATTTGCACTCCAAATTTTAGTAATAAAATTTC
This sequence comes from uncultured Pelagibacteraceae bacterium, assembly GCA_902519635.1. Next base: position 10,561 of record CABYKW010000007.1, on the reverse strand, counting down.
TATTTCCTGTAACTCTATCTTTCGATAATTTTACATCTCTTCCAGGAGATGCCATTGAAATTAAAGTAAATCTTAAACTATCTGCTCCATATTCTTTAATGAGTTCTAAGGGATCGATTACATTTCCCTTAGATTTTGACATTTTTTGTCCTTTTTCATCTCTAACTAAAGCATGAACATAAACTTTTTTAAAGGGAGTTTTTTTATTAAAATAGTTGCCCATCATTAACATTCTAGCTACCCAGAAAAAAATTATATCAAATCCTGTTACAAGAACTGAAGTTGGATAAAATTTAGAAAGCTCTTTAGTTTTCTTAGGCCAACCTAAAGTAGCAAATGGCCATAAAGCAGATGAAAACCAAGTGTCTAAAACATCAGATTCTTGTCTAAGTTTTATATTTTTATTTTTATTTTTATTTTTTCTTTTAGCAAGAATTAAAGCTTCTTTTTCATTTTCGGCTACAAAGATATTATTGTTTTCATCATACCAAGCAGGAATCCTATGTCCCCACCATATTTGTCGGGATATACACCATGGCTCAATATTTTTCATCCATTGAAAGAATATCTTTGTCCAATTATTTGGAAAGAATGATGTGTTTCCAGCATTAACTACTTGTATTGGTTTTTTCGATAATTTTTTTGCATTAACAAACCATTGTTCAGTTAAAAATGGTTCAATGATTGTATTTGATCTATCTCCATAAGGAACTTTATTTTTAATAGTTTCAATCTTTACAAGATTTCCTGTTTCTTTAAGTTTATTAATTAAAAGTTTTCTAGCTTCAAATCTATCTAGGCCGATAAAATCATTTATTCCATTGTTATTAATTTTTCCATTTGCTTCAAAAATATTTATTATTTCTAATTTATTTCTCTTACCAACTTCATAATCATTGAAGTCATGGGCTGGGGTTATTTTTACTGCACCTGATCCTTGATCTGGATCAGCATAATGATCTGCGATAATTTTAACTTTTCTGTCAATTATTGGAATTATAACTTTCAATCCAACTAAATCTATATATCTGTTGTCTTTAGGATTTACTGCAACTGCCGTGTCACCCATCATAGTTTCAGGCCTAGTAGTTGCAATGGTTATCTTTTTATCCGAATTTTCAATTTGATAATCAATGTAATATAATTGAGACTGAACATCTTTTTGAACTACCTCTAGGTCGGATATTGCAGTTTGAAGCTTCATGTCCCAATTTACCAATTTCTTATCTTTATAAATTAATTTATTGTTATAAAGATCTACAAAAACTTTCGTCACTGCTATGGAGAGATCTTTATCCATTGTAAATCTAGTTCTTGACCAATCACAAGAACATCCTAGTTTTTTAAGTTGGTCTAAAATAATACCACCAGACTCTTCTTTCCATCTCCAGACTTTTTTAATAAATTTATCTCTTCCTAGATCCTTTTTTTTTAAACCTTCTTTTTCTAAATTTTTTTCTACAACTGCTTGTGTAGCTATACCTGCATGGTCGGTACCTGGTTGCCAAAGTGTTTCATTGCCCTTCATTCTATTAAATCTAATTAGCACATCTTGAAGACTATTATTTAAAGCATGACCCATATGAAGTCTCCCTGTTATATTTGGAGGTGGGATTACTATTGAAAAAGTATTTTTAGACTTACCTTTTTTAGGTTTAAATAAACCCTTCTTAGTCCAATAATCTGAGATTCTTTTTTCTTGTATTAAATGATTGTATTTTTTAAATTCCATTTTTTTTGAATATTTCTTAATATAGTTTATATCAAATGGCTAAAAACCTAAAAGGTATAGATTTAGCTTTATTGAACCACTTAAATGATTTAAATAGTTTTTAAGGTTAGTTTAGGCCACGTGGCGGAATGGTTACGCAGAGGATTGCAAATCCTTTTATCCCAGTTCGATTCTGGGCGTGGCCTCCAAAAAAATTGGTTGTTTTATTTTTTTAAAAAAAGTATGTTCACTTTTATTCCTCGGTAGCTCAGTTGGTAGAGCAGTTGACTGTTAATCAATTGGTCGCAGGTTCGAGTCCTGCCCGAGGAGCCAAGAAATTCAATTATACAGCTTTTTCAAATTTTGAAGTATTGCTTAATATTTGAAATATCTTTTCTTTTTGTGATTTTGATAAAGATGAAAAAGTTCTGCTTAAAAATGAATAGTTAAGATCTTCGTTCATCAATTCAGTTGAGTCAATATTTTTAAAATCTTTGTAATCTTCAAAAAAATAAATAATTGGAACTTTTAAAAATTGAGAAAGTTGCATTAATCTGTTTGAACTAACTCCATTAGTTCCTTTTTCATATTTTTGTATCTGTTGAAATGTTACGTTAATTGCCTGAGCTACTTTTGTTTGAGTAAGACCAAGTGATAGTCTTCGCATTCTTAACTTTTTACCTAAGTGAACGTTAAAACCCTCTTCCATAGAACTCCCTTTTTTTTATTTATACAACCCTAATTTTAAGATTTTGGCAACAGTAAAAGTTCATTTTGGGTAAGAAAAATTTAGTCATTTTCCACCAAAAAAATTAAAAAAAATTGATAATAATTGTTGACTTAAATGAAAAAAAAGGGGCAAAAATATAAATTATTTATAAGTTTTTATTCTATACTCCCAATACCCAGTCTTTTCAAAGGCAGCTTTTACCCATAAGTAAGTGTTTTCTTCATACCAAATATCCGTATTAAGTTTTTTACTATCTGGAAGAGTTTCGTCAGAAGATTTAAAATTAAAGTGCAGTGTTTTATAAGTTTTATCTCCAATTATTATTTCTTCCTTGCCTATAAATGTAACGGTTTGTTCTATTATTCTTCCAGAAATACCGCTTATCTGAGCTTTAGCTTCAACTATTTCGTGGTTCCACCATGTTCCAACTAAAAATTCTTTGTCTGCTTTTCCTTTATAAGAAGATCCGTCTATAATTAAATTATTATCAGTTGAATCAACATTAATGTTTACATATCTATCTTTTTTATTTTGTTTAGTTTTAGATGAATAGCTTTTAAATATTCCATTTTCATAATTTTCTTCACTTTTGGCAAAATATTTATATAAATCAACTCCAAGTTTTGTAATTTTAAAGCTTACTTCACTTACAATTGATAAGTTTTCTCCATCTCTTAAAAAATCATATTTATGATAACCTATAGATTGGTTATTTCTAAACAATTCATATTCTAAATAGTTTAAATCTTTATAATGTTCAACATGACTAATTGCCTGAAAATTTAAGGAAAATAAAATTATAATTGAAACGATAATTTTTTTCATATATTTTAGATTATGGAAAATAACATTATTTTATCCCAAATTGGAAATACACCATTAGTAAGATTAAAACAAGCCTCAGAATTAACTGGATGTGACATTTATGGTAAAGCAGAATATTTTAATCCAGGAGAGTCTGTAAAGGATAGAGCAGCTCTTTTTATTGTAAAAAATGCAATTAAAAAAAGATTAATTTCAAAAGGCGGTACGATAGTTGAAGGTACTGCAGGAAATACTGGTATTGGACTGGCGATAGTTTGTAAAGAATATGGATTAAAACTTAAAATAGTTATTCCAAAAACACAATCTATTGAAAAAAAAGAAACTTTAAAAAAATTAGGTGCTGAATTGATTGAGGTAGAAGCAGTTCCTTATTCTGATCCTAAAAATTATATAAAACAATCAAAAAAAATTTCTGAAGATTTGAATAAAACAGAGAAAAATGGTGTCTATTGGGCAAATCAATTTGATAACATTATCAACACAGAGGCACATATAATAACAACCGCTCAAGAAATATGGAACCAGACTAATGGAAAAGTAGACGCTTTTACTTGTTCTGTTGGCACAGGAGGAACGCTCGCTGGTACTTCCATTGGATTGAAAGAAAAAAATAAAAATATTGAAATAGCTTTATCAGATCCAATGGGCTCTTCTCTTTATTCTTATATTAAAAATAATAAATTAGAAAATACTGGAAATTCTATAACTGAAGGGATCGGAACAGGCAGAATTACAAAAAACTTTGAAAAAGCTTTAATAAATGATGCTTTTCAGATTGATGATAAGGAAGCCTTAAATATAGTTTATGATTTAATTGAAAAACAAAAAATTATTCTAGGTGGTTCTTCTGGAATAAATATTGCAGGAGCTATCAAACTGGCAAAAAAAATGGGTCCAGGAAGAACTATAGTTACTATTTTATGTGATCATGGAAAACGTTATGCTAGTAAAATTTTTAATAAAGAGTTTTTAAAAAGTAAAAATTTACCAATACCTAGCTGGTTATAATATTTGACTTAAGAAAAGTTTTGTACGTTCAGATCTAGGATTGTTAAAAAAATCTTTTGTTTTAGCTTTTTCTACTATTCTTCCTTCATCCATAAAAATCATATTATCTGCTACTTCTTTAGCAAATCCCATTTCATGAGTAACCACGATCATTGTCATTCCAGCTTTGGCTAAATCAACCATCGAGTCTAATACTTCTTTAATCATTTCAGGATCTAGTGCAGAAGTTGGTTCATCAAATAACATAATTTTTGGCTCCATACATAAAGCTCTAGCTAAAGCGCAACGCTGTTGTTGTCCTCCAGATAGTTGACCAGGAAATTTTTTAGCTTGGTCAGCAATTTGAACTCTTTCTAAATTTTTCATAGCTACTTCTTCTGCTTGTTTTTTTGGCATTTTTTTTACCCATATAGGAGCCAATGTACAGTTATCTAAAATTGATAAATGGGGAAATAAATTAAATTGCTGAAATACCATTCCAACTTCTGCTCTAATTTTTTCTATATCTTTAGTATTTTCTGAGATTTCTTTACCATCAACTATTATTTCTCCATCTTGATGTTCTTCAAGTCGATTAATACATCTTATTAGTGTTGATTTTCCAGATCCAGATGGCCCGCAAATTACAATTTTTTCTTGTTGGTTAACTTCTAAATTTACATCTTTTAAGGCTTGAAATTTATCAAACCACTTATTTACATTTTTGAGCTCTATAATTTTTTTACTCATAATTATTGTCTTTCGGTACTTAATTTTCTTTCTAGATTTTGGCTATATCTACTCATAGCATAACAAATAATCCAAAAAACTAAACCAGCAAATACATAGCCTTCCATAGCCATTCCTAGCCATTTTGGATTAGTTTTTGCTAAATTTACCATTCCTGCAAGCTCTAATAATCCAACAACGAAAATTAATGGAGTATCCTTTACTAAAGCTAAAAAGGTGTTAGCTATGCCTGGTATCACTAATTTTAATGCTTGCGGTAAAATTATTAAAAAATGCATTCTCCAATATCCCATTCCTAATGATTTGGCCGCTTCATATTGGCCTTTTGGTAAAGCTTGTAATCCACCTCTAATAACTTCCGCCATGTAGGCAGCTTCAAAAAGCGTGATTGCTATCAAAACTCTTATTAATTTATCTACATAAGTTCCATCAGGCAGAAACATTGGGAACATCACCGCTGACATAAATAATACTGTTATTAATGGGACACCTCTCCATAACTCAATAAAACCTATTGATGTATATCTAACTGCTGGTAAATTAGATCTTCTGCCTAGAGCCAAAAACATACCAACTGGAAAGCATAAAATTAAAGCAAAAGCTGAAACTATAAAAGTTAGTGATAATCCACCCCAAGCTCCAGTTTCGACAAATTCTAATCCAAAATCTCCTCCAGAAATAAGCTTTAAGCCAATAATTGGATAAATAAAGAGTAAAAATATTATTATATATTTTTTAAGTCTTGGTGATACAAAGAATGAAGCCCCGACAAGGCCAAATAGAAGTAAAAAAGCTGAATTAATTCTCCACTGCTCTGCATCTGGATACATTCCGTACATGAATCTATTAAACCATACTTTTACAAAAACCCAGCAAGCTCCCCCACTAGTGCAATCTTCTTTTGAATTACCTAAAAAATCAGCATCAAAAAAAAACCAATTTAAGACTGGTGGGATAAATTTGATCAAAGCAAAGATAACTAGCAATGTAAGAATAGCGTTAAAGTTACTTGAATTAAAATTAGTATTTATTTTATCAAGTAGTTTATTTCCACTAAATTCAATTCTGATTAAATATAATCCCAATGCGCCTAAAATTAGAGGAGCAAAAAAGCTTAAATTTCCTGGTAAAAACCCGGTGAAATTCCACTCCAAAAAAGTATTGGTTAAAACATCAAGTAAACCTATTAGAGTAAAAAAACCTCCTATAGCAACAAAACTAGTTAATTTTTCTTTACTTGGTTTAAGTATATTCATATTCATTATTTTTCCTTAATAGCCATTTTTTTATTGTACCAGTTCATAAATACTGAAATTGATAAACTTAGTGACAAATAAGTAAACATAGTAATAGAAATGATTTCTATAGCTCTTCCTGTTTGCATTAAAGCCGTACCAGCAAATACTAAAACGATATCAGGATAAGCTATAGCTGCTGCTAAAGAAGAGTTTTTTGTTAAATTCAAATATTGATTAGTTGTAGGTGGAATTATTATTCTTAAAGCCTGAGGCATAACAACAAGTTTTAAAATTTGTCCTTTTGTTAAACCTATTGATGCTGCAGCTTCTTTTTGACCTTTGCTAACTCCCAAAATTCCAGCTCTGACATTTTCAGCAATAAAAGTTGCTGTGTACATTGATAAAGCTAATGCTAATGAAATTAATTCAGGAATTATACTAACTCCACCTTTGTAAACATAAACAGTTTTAGATAATTGGTTTAATTCTGGAATTTCAAAAGATAGACTTACACCTCCAATTAAAAAAGATAACATAGGCAAACCAAAAAAAATTGCAAGAGAGATATATAATGTTGGCAGTTGTTTACCAAATTCATCTCTTTGTCTTTTTGCGTATCTCGATACAAATATTATCAAAATAATGGAAGTTATAACGGAAACAACAAATAAAGAAAAATTAGTCCATATAAATTTTGGTACATACCAACCTTTAACGTTTAAAAAACTAATATCGTAGAAGTTAATAGAGTCTACTGTAAGAGGTAATGCTCTTAAAGCCGCAAAATACCAAAAGAATATTTGTAATATTAAAGGTATATTCCTAAAAATCTCTACATACCACTCAGCAACTTTTGCCACTAAATAGTTTTGAGATAATCTTGAAATACCAACCGTTACACCCAATATCGTCGCAAAGAATATTCCAATCACTGAAACTAAGATTGTATTCAACAAACCTACCAAAAAAGCTCTCGCATAAGAGTGAGACCCATCGTAATCAATTAATGAAAATGTAATATCAAATGATGCTTCTTGGGATAAGAAGCCAAAACCAAATGAGATGCCCCTATTGCCCATATTATTTTGGGCATTAATAGTAAAATATATAACGACTAAAATTATGAATAATACTGTTAGAACCTGAGGAATTAGATCTTTATTTTTATTACTTAGATCTAGTTTAAAATTTTTAAAGTTCATTTGAAAGAGAATAAAAAAAAGGGCCAGATAAATCCAGCCCTTTTTAATTAATTAGCGATTATCTCGCAGGTGGTACGTAAAGAATACCGCCTTTAGTCCATAATTCATTTGGACCTCTGTCTGGTAATATACCAGTATCAGCTATATGTTTTTTATAGCTTTCACCATAATTACCAACTTGCTCGATAATTCTTAAGCTCCAATCATTATCTAAACCGAAAGCAGCACCTAATTCACCTTCTGCTCCAACTAATCTTTTGATAGCTGGGTTGTCAGAATCTTTTAGGCTGGAAGCGTTTGATGAATTAACACCATATTCTTCAGCTTCGATCATAGTATTTAGAGACCATCTAACAATATCTTCCCATACTGAGTCACCTTGTCTTACAACAGGACCTAATGGTTCTTTTGAAATTGTTTCAGGTAATACTACGTGATCATCTGGTGAACTCAATTTTGTTCTTTGAGCAGCTAATCCAGATTTATCAGTCGTATAAGTATCACATCTTCCAGCGTCATAAGCTTGAACAACTTCGTCTGCTTTTTCAAACGCAATTGGTTCATACTTAATATTCTTAGAATTAAAGAAGTCTCTCATGTTTAGCTCAGTAGTAGTACCTGTATTTGTACAAGCAGATATACCGTCTTTGAAATCGTTTACTGAATTGATTCCAGAGCCTTTTCTAACCATGAAACCTTGACCATCATAGAAGTTAACACCAACAAATGTTAATCCAATGTCAGCATCTCTTGATAATGTCCAAGTTGTGTTTCGTGCAAGTACATCGATTTCACCAGATGTTAATGCAGTGAATCTTTCTTTTGCACTTAACGGAGTATATTTAACTTTGTCAGCATCGCCCAAAACAGCAGCTGCAACAGCTCTACATACATCAACGTCTATACCAGTCCAATTTCCAGATGCATCAGCATTCGAAAATCCAGGAAGTCCTTGTGAAACTCCACATTTTACAAAACCGGCTTTCTTTGTGTTGTCTAAAGTCTTAGATTTTTTTGAACCTGAACCTCCACCACCTTGGCCACAAGCCACAAGTAATGATGAGGCAAGTACAACTAAAATCCAAGTTTTAATTGATTTCATCATAATAAATGATTTCCTCTCTTTAAGTATTGTTAACAATATTTTTGAAAAATGAATTTCAAAACGATTTCATTATGGATTAAACTATGTTGGCGATCAATATGATTTAAAGTATCTTTAACTTTCATATATACACTATATCTAGATAACAATTTTTTAATTAGTATATATATGTATTAAAACAACCTTAATTCCATTTTTTAAATTGGCGCGCCCTGAAGGATTCGAACCTACGACCCTCGGTTTAGAAAACCGATGCTCTATCCAACTGAGCTAAGGGCGCAATTAAATTAGTAGCTATATTTACTTAAAAACATACCAAGTGGTCAATATAAATCGGAGATTTAATACCAAATTTTTCAGATTTTTCATGTTGATGAATGTGATGAGAATGGACAAAAACAGGTAAATGTTCTCCATTTTTTGTTTTTAAAGTATAAATAAAATTAGTTCCTCTAAATTTTCTATCTACAACTTCTAATTTTAAATCACTCTGATCATCATGAATTAAATCTTCGGGTTGTAAAAGTAATTTGACTTTTGCACCAGATGGAAAATTGTTCGACAATTTACCTCTAATTTCCCCTAAAATCTCATGGTTTAACCTATGAACAGCGCATTCACTATCTATAACTTTGACGTCAATAAATACTCCTTTATTTAAAAAATTGGCTATTTCTATTGAGTTAGGTTCATGATGAACATTATATGGGACATCATATTGTTTTAATTCCTGGTTTAAAATAATTCCACATTTATCTGCCATAGAAAAAGCTTCGTAAGAGTCATGAGTCACAATAATGGTTGTTAAATTTATTCTTTTTAAAAGTTTCTTAACTGATACTTGAATTTCATCCTTTAAACTTTGATCAATATTCGAAAAAGGTTCATCCAATAACAATAAATCAGGTTTGGACATTAAAGATCTTGCTAATGAAACTCTTTGAGCTTCACCAGCGCTTATTTGATGAGGGAATTTGTCTAAAATAGGTTCTATATGTAAAAGATTTATAATTTCATTAGCATCTATAATAGAAGCATTTCCATTAGCTCTTTTTTTTCCAAAGTTTATGTTATCAATAACTTTATAATTTGGAAACAATGAATTGTCTTGAAATGACAAAGCAATATTTCTTTTTTCTGGCTCAATATGAATATTGTCTGAAGAAATTAATTTATTCTTTAAAAAAATTTCTCCAGAATTAAGTTTTTGAAGTCCGGCTATAGTTCTTAAAATAGTTGTTTTACCAACGCCAGAGGGACCTAATAAAGAAATTATTTCTCCTTGATTTTGTATTTTAAGATTAACATTATTAACTTTATTTTTTTCACTAGCTATAAAGTTACCGTCTTTAATTTCAAAAAATTGATTTGACATTTTGTGAATTATATTAGTTTTTTTGAGAAAGTATATATTTTGAAGAAAATAAAATTAGAATTGTGGCCCAACTAATCAAAAATAATGAAGGTAAAGCAGCTGCTTCTATTAAATCTTGAGAAGCATAAACATAAGCCTGAGTAGCAAAAGTTTCAAAATTAAAAGGCCTAAGTATCATTGTTATAGGTAATTCTTTAATAATTTCCAAAGATATAAGAACAATTATCAAAATGATATTATTTTTTAGATATGGTATATGAATTTTAGAAAATGTTTTTATTTTTGAATATCCAAGTAGATAAGCGCTTTCATCAATAGAGTTATTTATTTTTTCATAACTTGACTTTATTCCGTTAAAAGACAGAGAAAAAAATCTGACAAAGTAAGCTAATATTAAACCAAAAATAGAACCAATGAATATTTTTTTAGTACTACCAATATTAGTATTTTCATTAATTAAATCACTTAAATTTGAAAACAAAGTAATAAAAGCTACAGCTAAGATTACTCCTGGAATAGCATATCCTGAAATAGAAAAATTTGTTAAATAATTTAAAATTTTACTTTTAGATATTCTGCTTCCGTAATTAATAAACAAAGAAATAAATACTAAAACTAAACTTGCTAGACCTACTAAA
>CABYKW010000006.1 GCA_902519635.1 uncultured Pelagibacteraceae bacterium | reverse complement strand
ATACTTTTAAAGGAACTAGATGCTACTAAATATGCAAAAGATATACTAAAACATTTAGCTCAATTAAATATAGAAAAAGGTAGTGAGGTTTTAGCAGCTAAACTTTCTACAAAAGTTGGAAGATATGACTTTGCTATTCAAATATCAAAACAAGCTTCCTATGAAAAAAGATTTTATAACAAATACAATTATCCTATCATAGCTACACCTATTCAAATTAATAATAAAACAATGCCAAATTCAGAAGTTGTTTTAGCAATTATACGTCAAGAAAGTGAATTTGATGCCAAAGCAAATAGTTGGGCTGGAGCGAGAGGGATGATGCAGTTAATGAAGTATACCGCTAAGATTGTTGCCAAACAGGCTAAACTTCCTTACAGCATAAGCAGATTAACCAGAGATCCAGAATATAATATTAAACTTGGTTCTTATTATTTTAATTCACTAATGGAAGAATATAATGGAGTATATCCATTTGCTATAGCTGCTTATAATGCAGGGCCTAATAGAGTGAAAACTTGGCGAAGAATTAATGGAGATCCTTCAAAAGGCAAATTATCATATGTAAATTGGATAGAGTTAATTAGATTTAAAGAAACAAGAAACTATGTTCAGAGAGTATTAGAAAACATAAATGTCTATAAATACATGCTAAGTAAAGAGCCTGTTAAAATTGATAATTTTTTTAACTAATAATGGCGGAAGAGGAGAGATTCGAACTCTCGGTACGATATTACTCGTACGGTTAGTTAGCAACCAACTGGTTTAAACCGCTCACCCACTCTTCCCAATAACCAGGTTTATTTAGTACTAATTATTAAATAATTAACTTATAAATCAATCTAAAAAATGGTCAAATGAAGAAAAGCTTAATAGAAGGTTCATTATTTACAATTGGAGCATCTCTTTGGTGGGGCGTTATAGGGGTTTTTTATTTTAAATTTGTATCTTTCGCTTCTCCCCTAGAACTAACAATCCACAGAACAATATGGACGGCAATTCTTCTAATAATTACAACTTTCTATTACTCTAAATGGTCTGAATTTAAAAATATAATCAATAAACCCAAAAATTTGTTTGTACTATTTTTAACTGGATCCCTAATAGCAATAAATTGGTTTACATGGCTATATGCAGTAAGTACTGACAATCTATTAGATGGAAGTTTGGGTTATTATATATTTCCTATTTTAAGTGTTTTCTTGGGGATTATTTTTTTAAAAGAACCTTATAATAAAAACAAAATTATATCTGTTGGATTGGTTATTTTGTCTCTAATTTATCTATTATATCAATTAAAAACAGTTCCATGGATAGGAATTACTGTTGCAATTACTTTTAGTTTGTATGGACTTATTAGAAAAAAAATTAATGTATCTTCAGATATAGGTCTTTTGATAGAAACTTTATTGATGACACCATTAGCATTGGTTTTGTTTTATTATTTAACAATTAACAATATCAATATTTTTTCACCTAATGAACCAGTTTTATCTTTTTATTTATTTTGGTCTGGTTTGATGACCTTGGTTCCTCTATTTTGGTACACAAAAGGATTTAATTTAGTAGGTATTGGAGCAGCTAGTATGATTTTTTTTTTAACTCCCACAGCACAATTTTTTTTAGGTTTCTATTATTATGGAGAACCTTTAAATATACATAAACTTATCAGCTTCCTATTCATTTGGATAGCGGTGGTGATTTACTTAAATGAGTTACGTAAAGAATAAAGAAATAAGATTATTAAAGGAACAATTAAAGAAATTAAAAAAGCAACAAATAATAAGTTTGTTTTAATAAAAGAGCTAAAATTATCAATTGAAATTATGTTTCCGACTAAAATACTACTTTGAAAATCTTGACTTGGAAAAAATAATAATCCAATAAAAAGACCAGTGAAAATTGAAAGAGCAGCTATTTTTATATTAATCTTAGTATTAAAAAAACCATAAAATATTGTAACCACTGCTGCGCAACATAATAAATCTGCTAATAAAAACAAATATAAAATACTATAACCTTTAGAGGCAAAGAAAAAAACTGATAAACTTAGTAATAAGATTATTACTTGAGTTTTGTTTTTAATATTTTTACCTTTTAAATGTTTATTTATTTGTTCGCCATTTACAATTATCAAACTAGAAATAGCATTGATTAATGTATCAATTGTACTAAGTGTTAATGAAAGAGCAAATACTAGCACAGAAATAATTATGAAAGAGTTTTTATTACTGAATAATAGATCAAAAAAACTTAAATCAGGACTTACTTCAGGATTTAATGAAATAGCAATAAGACCAGAGTAACCCATCCAAAATACAATGAAAAATATAAGAATTGATGAATATATCAAACTTGATTTTAATATAGAATTATTTTTAGCTGAAAAAACTCTTTGCCAGTTTCCTTGATGGAATAAATTTGTTGCAGCAACAGCAATAAAAAAAGTTAATCCAGCTGTATAATTTGGTAAATAATTTTTATCAATTAATAAGGGTGAATTTTTTTTTATAATTTCTGAACTTGTAAAATTAATGTTTTCTAAAATTAAAAACATAGATATTAAAAAAATAATAGTTATAAAAATAAATTGATATTTATCAGTAATAATTGAAAGTTTAAAACCACCTCTCAGAATATAAAGTAAACAAATTACTAAAGTTATCGCTGATGTTAGCCACAAAGGTACGTCTGATATAAAATTTAATAAAAATGCTATTGCAGTAACTTCGGCTACTAAAAATATAGTCATATAAAAAAATATTAAAAATAAACTTATTTTAAGAATACCAATACCAAACCTTTTCTTGATGAATTCAGTTAATGTTAATCCGTTTGGAAATTCTTTTCTGATCTTTGGACCAAAATTCAATAAAAATAGCATAGGTGCAGCTGTGCCTAAGGCGTAACCAATAACCGCTCCTATTCCACCCCAAGTGGCTGCGGAGGCTGGGCCAAATAAAATCCATGACCCTAGAGCTGATGCGGTTAAGCTTGCTGTTAATGAAAAAGTATTTTCATCTCTATTACCAACGATATAATTTTTATAATTAGAAATTTTTTTAGTATTTAAATATCCCAGTACTATAAAAAATAAACCTACTATAATCGTTACTGTTAGTGATGTTTTTATTGATATGTACGTTGTTTCCATAGTTCCCTCACTGAATTACCGGTCAGGTTCATTGGGTATAATCTCAGTCTTATAGACACCCCCTTTTTATTCATACACTAATTTTTGGCAACGAGTCAAATGATGCTGTATCTATTTTTGAGGAATATTTTCTTCTCATTTTCCAAGTATTGTTTATTCCTGCTTGAGCAATGCTAATAGCATTTCTTCCATATTTAGCATTCGTAAAATCTATTGCTTTCATTAGTGTATTGGATCTATCTTCCATAATTGGTGCCAATAAATTAAATTCTTTTTCACTACTATCATCCAATTTAGATAAAATAATCCCAGCTTTTTGATAAAAATAGCCATATTTATATATTTTCTTTAATCCATTAATCGACTCTTTTACTAATTCTAAACTATTGCTTGTGGCAATCGGCAAATCAATAGTAATGGAGTTTGAATAATATTTTCTGTTTTTGTCAAAAGGACTTGTTCTTATAAACACTGTTATTGCCTTTGTTGTTTGTTTATCTGTTCTAATTTTTTCTGCTGCATTTAAACAATGGGTTGTTATAGACTCTCTTAGCTTTTCTATACTTGTCACTTTTTTTCCAAACGATCTAGATACACAACAACTTTTTCTTTTTGTTTCTTGTGTTTCTAAATCAATGCAAGGAACTCCTCTTAATTCCATTACCGTTTTAGCACCTAAAACATTGGTGCTCTTTTTTACCCATGTATTTGAAATATTCTTTAATTTATAAGCGTTATCAACTCCATTTTTTTTATACAATTTTGACAACTGCTTACCTACCCCCCATACATCTCCTACATCAAAATCTTTCAATATATCATCGATATTTTTTTTTAAAAATATTACACCTGCCTTATTTTTTTTTGCTATATGATTTGCAACTTTACTTAGGGTTTTCGTACTTGAAATTCCTACGCTAGTCGGTATTCCCGTCCATTTTAAAACTCGATCTCTTATCTTCTTTCCATATTCTTCAACGTCATCATCCTTTATATATGATAAATCTAAAAATGCTTCATCTATTGAATAAATTTCAATTTTATTAGAAAATCCTTTCAACACTTTCATTACTCTTCTAGAAAGATCTCCATATAATGAATAATTCGAAGAAAATATCTGAACATTGTTTTTTTTAACCAAATCTTTAACTTTAAAATATGGTTCACCCATCTTAATTCCAATCTTTTTTGCTTCTACAGATCTTGATATTACACATCCATCATTATTCGACAATACAACAACTGGTACATTTTGAATTCTTGGATTGAATAATCTTTCGCATGAAACATAAAAGGAATTACAATCAATTAATGCAACTTTTTTTTTACTGCTGTTTGTGAATGACATATGTCACTACTCCCCAAATTATTATTTCTGGATTATCTGTTAAGTTAATTTTGTCTGATGTATTTTTTGATCCAGATGTTAAATAATTATCTCCCTTGCTTTTAATTAGTGTTTTAACAACAAGCTCTTCATTAATATTTGCTATAACTGTTGAAAAATTCTTTGGATTTAAACTTTTATCGACTATCAATAAATCTTCATCATATATTCCAACATCGGTCATAGATTTGCCTTGTACTCTTATAATAAAAGTAGCTGGAGCATTTGTTATTAAATGTGAATTTAGATCTATGTCATCTTCAATATAATCAGTGGCTGGAGAAGGAAAGCCTGCTCCCACTTTGTGTAAATAAAAAGGTATTGTTAGCTTCATAAATGTTCTTGTTTTGTTCTTTATAGACGATAAACTACCCCTTAGTCAACCTTTTTAATTTTAATTATTAAAGTGGGTCAAATTGCAATTCGAAAAAATTATTAGATTAGTTAATAAGATAATGTGATTAAAAAAATATTTTCAATATTATTAATAGTATTTTCTATAACGAACCTTCAAGCGGCGTCGAAATTAGACAAGATCAAACAAAATGGTGAACTAAGAGTTGGTACAACGGGTGATTGGGATCCAATGACAATAAAAGATCCAGCTACTAACAAGTACAAAGGGTTTGATATTGACGTGATGAATGAACTTGCTAAAGATTTGGGAGTAAAAGTGAAATTTGTTCCAGCTGAGTGGAAAACAATCGTTGCAGGAATAACAGCAGATAGATACGACATTTCTACTAGTGTTACAAAAACCCCAAAAAGGGCTGAAGTTGCAGGATTTACAGCAACTTATTACAAGTATGGAACAGTTCCTTTAGTACTAAAAAAAAATTTAAAAAAATTCTCAACTTGGGACTCATTGAATAGTAAGAATGTTACAATAGCTACAACATTAGGTACATCACAAGAGGAAAAAGCAAAAGAATTTTTTCCAAAATCTAAACTTAAATCAGTAGAAGCCCCTGCAAGAGATTTTCAAGAAGTTCTCGCAGGTAGAGCTGATGGAAATATTACTAGTTCAACAGAGGCTAATAAATTAATAATTAAGTATCCACAATTAGCAATTGTACCAGACGGAGAAAAAAATCCAGCTTTCCTAGCCATGATGGTTCCTAAAGGAGATAAAGTTTGGAACAATTATGTAAGTGACTGGATTAAAAAGAAACAATCATCTGGATTTTTTACGACATTGTTAGCTAAGTATAATCTAAAAAGCTTATAATTTAAGTTCCAATACTATCTATTTACAAATATAATCTACAGGTGAAATTTTTAAAATTTTCCATATTATTTTTTTTTCTGCAAGGATGTAGTTCTAACTATGAATGGGGTTGGTATATACTCAGTCCTGACAATGTTGAGGGTCTAACAAATCTCAAATTTTTAATTAGTGGTATAACAACTACAATTTATATATCAGTTGTTTCAATTATTTTGGCTATGATTATCGGTTTGATAGTTGCTTTACCTTCTCTTTCAAACAGTAAATTTCTCAGTTACTTTAATATAGCATATGTAGAAATTGTAAGGGCTATACCATTGTTAGTATTAATACTTTGGATCTATTATGGTCTTCCCATTATGTTGGGTATAAGCTTTTCACCTTTTGTATCTGGTATAATTGCTTTAACCATTAGTGAGAGTGCTTTCCAAGCAGAAATTTTCAGGGCTGGTATTAACTCAATTAGCAAAGGTCAACATGAAGTATCTGAATCTCTAGGCATGGGTTTTTGGAAAAAGATGAGATTTGTAATCCTCCCTCAAGCTATTAAAGTTGTATTGCCTGCTATGGGTAATCAATTTGTCTATGTTTTGAAAATGTCCTCATTGGTATCAATAATTGGTATTGCCGATTTAACAAGAAAAGCTAATGAACTTGTTACCACAACTTATAGACCTCTCGAAATCTATACTTTCCTTATTTTAGAGTACTTAATATTAATACTAGTCGTTTCCTTTTTTGTTAGAAAATTAGAAAATAAATTAAAATACAAATAATTTTTTGAATGATATTTTAAATACTCTTTTTAAGAAAAATGGAACAAATGTTAACACAACTAATCCCATTGCCCAATTAGTGATCATTATAGTATAAAAAATATCCTGATATTCTCCGTTCCTTATGTTGATCACATACCATAGTGAAATAAATGGTATTAAAGTAAGTCTCAGTATTGTCATGTACAAACTATATGTAGGTCTTTTGAGAGCTTGAAATAAAGCTGAAGTGATAAAAAAGATTGGATAAACAGGACCTATTAATGCAGCAACTTGCAAATAAAGAGCTCCACTTTGAATTACTTGAGGATCGCTTGTAAAAAAAGATATAATTAATTCAGAGGTCAAATAGATAAAAATACCAGCTAAAACCATAAATCCCGAACCAATAAATGCTCCACCTCTAAAACTATTCTTTAGACTTAATTCTCCATTAGAACACAATTTGCATTTTCTATCTATAGAATCATTAGAGTCTCTGTCAAATATTAGTGCTCCTAAACTTTCATTTAATAGATCCAATACCTCTCTTGTTCTTTTTTCTTTAACTTTTCCTACATTTTCATAAAAATCCTTCCAAAAATTATCTAAAACCTGTATCCATTCAATTTTTCCACTAGTAATTTCATCAAGTTGATTTTCAAGATCTGCTGTAAAATTATAATCTACATATTTAGAGAACAGTTTTTCTAGAAATGCAGAAATTAGCTTGCCTCTATCTGTTGGATGGAACCTTTTGTTCATTAAATCAACGTAATTTCTAGTAGATAATACTGATATAATGCTTGCATATGTTGAAGGTCTTCCAATTCCCAATTCTTCCATTTTTTTAACTAAACTTGCTTCTGAATATCTTGGAGGTGGGTCAGTGAAATGTTGTTCGTCATTTAATCTTAGAATATTTATTTCTTCACCTATTTTTACTTCTGGTAATATATTTTTAGCATCCTCATCAGTTTCTTGAAATTGGTAAACTTTTAGAAATCCATCAAATTTAATTACTGATCCACTAGCTCTAAAATTAATTTCATTATTTTCTGATGAAATTATAATTGTATTTCTATCAAACTCAGCGGGCGTCATCTGAGACGATATAGCTCTACTCCATATAAGTTCGTAGAGTTTTAATTGATCTGCATTTACATATTTTTTAATATCAGAAGGCTTTCTTTTTATATTTGTTGGTCTTATTGCTTCATGTGCTTCTTGTGCATTTTTTGCTTTTTTACCTGTATAACTATTTGGCTCATTAGGTATATACTTATTGCCGTAATCTTCAGTTA
The DNA here is from genome assembly GCA_902519635.1 of uncultured Pelagibacteraceae bacterium. The sequence continues at coordinate 17,078 of CABYKW010000006.1, read as the reverse complement.
TAAACTTTCTAAAATCTTTTATTGCTTCTTTTGAAATATTTGTACCATCTGTTCTCATATAAGTTATTAAACCAGTTGTTTCTCCATCAATATCTATTCCTTGATAAAGACGTTGAGCAATCTGCATAGTTCTTGAAGCACCAAAACCAAATCTTCCAGACGCAGTTTGTTGTAAAGTTGAAGTAGTAAATGGAGCCAAAGGGTTTCTTTTATACAATTTAGTATTTACATCAGAAATTTTGAATTTTGTTTTGTTAATAACATCAATAGCATTTTTAATTTCTTCTTTGTTTCTAAAAGAAAATCTTTCAATTTTTTCATTGTTAAATAAACTTAACTTTGAAAAAATATTTTTATTATCTTTATTCGTAAAATCAGATGTAAGTGTCCAGTATTCTTCAGGGTTAAATAATTCTATTTCTTTTTCTCTTTCAGTAATAAGTTTTAGTGCTACTGATTGAACTCTGCCTGCAGATTTAGATCCAGGTAGCTTTGTCCAAAGTATAGGAGAGATATTAAATCCAACAAGATAATCTAATGCTCTTCTTGCCAAATAGGCCTCAACTAATGGTAAGTGTATTTTTCTTGGATTTTTAATGGCATCAAGGATTGCTTTTTTTGTTATTTCATTGAACACTACCCGTTCTAAATTTTTATCTTTTAGTAGCTTCTTTTTTTCTAACACTTCTTTTACATGCCAAGCTATCGCTTCACCTTCACGATCTGGGTCAGTTGCTAAAATAATTTTGTCTGAATCTTCAGCTGCATTAGTAATTTCTTTTAAATATTTTTTTGAAAAAGAGTCTATTTCCCACTCCATTTGAAATTTATTATTTGGATCAACAGATCCATTTTTAGACGGCAGATCCCTTATATGTCCATAACTAGCTAAAACTAAATAATCTTTTCCTAAATATTTATTTATTGTTTTTGCTTTAGCTGGACTTTCAACAATAACTAAGTTCATTAGTTGTTTATTTTCAAAATAAAACGAGTTTGTCAAATCTATTATTGAAAAACCATAAAAGACAGTACTTATAACTTAATTTTATTTTCTTTAGAATTTTTGAGTCTGACTATATTTTCTTTGTGAGTAAAAAGGATGATAATAAAAAAAATAAAAAGTAGCATCGAATAATTATTAATTTCAAAAAAATATCCGTAAAGAAAAACTATTAATGAAGACATCATGGAAGAGAACGAAGCAAGTCTAAATAATAAAGATAAAGCAATCCAGGTAATTCCAAAAATAAAGAAAAAATTGTATGAGAGTGCTAAAATTACTCCAAGATATGTTGCTACACCTTTGCCTCCTTTAAATTTTAACCAAACTGGAAAAATGTGTCCAATAAAACAAATTAATGCAGAATATGATGTCAAATATTCAAAATAAATTAGTGTAAAGTAAACAGCAATAAATCCTTTCAACAAGTCAAGGATTAATGTAGCTATTGCAAGAAATTTATTTCCAGTCCTGAGTACATTTGTGGTTCCAATATTCCCTGAGCCAAACTCTCTTATATCTTTCTTAAGAATTATTTTTGTTAAAATCAATCCAAAGGGTATAGAACCCAAAAGATATGAGTACAATGCTACAATTATTAAGTTCGTGTCCATTAATTTGAATATACTACTTCACCATTTAATAAAGTCATTTTTACTTTACCTTGAAGTTTTCTATCTTCAATCGCAGTATTTTTTGATTTTGATTTTAAATTTTCAGCTTTGACCACCCAAGGTTTTTCTATATCGAATATACAAAGATCTGCATCTGATCCTTTTTTTAATGTTCCTTTATTAATTTTCAGAATCTTAGCAGGATTTATAGTTAAGCATTTAATAATTTTTTCTAAAGGCAAAGAGTCATTATGATAAAGTTCTAAAGCAAGAGATAATAATGTTTCTATACCAATCGATCCAGTAGCTGCTTGTGCAAAGGGTAATCTCTTACTTTCTTCATCTTCAGGAATATGATCTGATACGATTACATCTATAAGATCATTTTTTATACCCTCAATCAAAGAAAGCCTATCTTCTTCGCTTCTAAGAGGAGGGGATAGTTTTAAAAAAGTTCTAAACTCTCCAATATCGTTTTGATTTAAGGATAAATTATTTATTGATACACCAGTGCTGAATTTTATTCCGTTAGATTTATTTTTTTTAATTACGTCGAGAGAATTTTTGGAGGAAATTTGATTAATGTGATATCTACAAGGGAATTCACTTAACAAAGAAAGATCTCTTTCAATAATAATTTTTTCTGCTATGTCTGAAACTCCTTGTAAACCTAATCTTGTAGCTACCTCACTTTCATTTATGCAAGAACTTTTAGATAATTCATAATCTTCTGCATGTTGCATTATTAATACGTCTAGATCAGAAGCATAATTCATTATTCTAGACATCAATTCTGTATTTTGTATAGTTTTATTTACATCACTAAATCCGATTATTCCTCTTGCTTTTAATAAACCAAATTCAGTCATTTGATTACCTTCAGTTTGTCTTGTAATTGAGGCGCAAGGAAACAGGTTTACTTTAGCTTTATCTCTACCTCTTCTGATTATAAAGTCCACCATAGAGACGTTATCTATAATCGGCTTAGTATTTGGCATTGTAACAATTGATGTTACACCTCCAGCTAAGGCTGCTTGGCTAAGTGTTCTAAAGTTCTCTTTATATTCAAAGCCAGGTTCACCTACAAAGGCTTTCATGTCTACTATACCAGGAATAGCTATATTTCCTTTTAAATCAATTTTTTCTGCTGATTTTGATGTTTCTGAACTTTTAGTACTTTTTCCAATAGATTTAATTTTCCCATTTTTGTCAATAATTATATTACCCACCTCATCCATTTTTTGAGATGGATCTATAATTCTTAAATTGGTTAAAATTTTTTCTGTCATTTATTTACAATATAATTTTAAACATGCCATCCTTACCGCTACTCCTAATTCAACTTGTTCTTTTACCAGACTAACATTAATGTCATCAGCTAATTTTGTATCAATCTCTACACCTCTATTCATTGGACCTGGATGCATAAGTAATGCATCTTTGTTAGCAAATTTTAGTTTATCCGGAGTTAATCCAAAAAATTCATAATATTCTCTTTTTGATGGAAGAAACGATCCTTGCATTCTTTCATTTTGTAATCTCAACATCATAACTATATCACAGCCATCTAATCCTTTTTTCATATCTGTAAAAGCTTTGACTCCTAACTTTTCAATTCCATGTGGCATTAAAGTTTTTGGTGCAATGACATTAACTTCTGCTCCTAACATGTTCATGAGATAAATATTTGATCTAGCTACTCTTGAGTGAAGTATGTCACCACATATTGCAATTTTTAATCCTTCAATGTTTCCTTTTCTGTTAATTATTGTTAAAGCATCTAACAGTGCTTGAGTAGGATGTTCTCTTCTTCCATCACCTGCATTTATTACAGTGCAATTAACTTTTTGTGAAAGAAGGTTTGGTGCACCAGAGTCTTGATGTCTTATAACAATTATATCTGGATGCATTGCATTTAATGTCATCGCAGTATCAATTAAAGTTTCTCCTTTTTTTAGAGCTGAATTACTCATATTCATAGTCATTACGTCAGCACCTAATCTTTTCCCGGCTAAGTCAAATGAACTTTGAGTTCTAGTAGAAGGTTCAAAAAATAAATTAATTTGAGTTTTTCCTCTTAAAAGATCTAGTTTTTTAGAACTACTTCTGTTTAGTTTAATGAAAGTTTTTGCCTCAGTTAATATGCTTTTTGCCTCTTGAACTGATAAATTTTGAATACCTAATAGATGTTGGGGAGTGTTTTTAATAGCTGAAACTTTTTTTACAGTTGCCATTAAAATCAACTCTATAGGCCTTTTACTATATTATATCAAGTATTTTTTTTGTGATAATAATCTAATGCCCCTTGAAGGATAAATTGTGCTGAATTTTCATCTAATTTCTTTACCTTTTTAGATGAATTTATTGCTAATTCATTGGATAAATTAAAGGCTCCTTGGCTTGAAAGTCTCTCATCCCACAAGGTGATATTTTCAGTAATATCTTTTGACAGATTTTTAGCAAGATCTTTAGCGGACTGGGAGGAAGGGCCTTCAGACCCATCCATATTAATTGGATTTCCAACAACTATTCCGTCAATCTTATATTCCTCAACAATTTTACTTATTTGAGATATCATATCAGTATAATTTTCTTTGATAATTGTAGTGTAAGGAGTGGCTACAATTTTATTTTCATCTGAAATAGCTATTCCTATTCTTTTGCCGCCTGGATCAACACCTAATATCCTGGATTTTTTCTTAATTTTTTCAATAAATACTTCAATATCAAGCATGAAATTTACCTAATTTGTGATAAAACACATTTGATTAACTTATTTCACAAATGCCCTTAGATAAAGAAAAAATTAAACATGTTGCTAAATTGGCTAGAATTTCAGTAGATGAAGCCAAAGTAGATAGCCTTACTAAAGATTTAAACTCAATTTTTAAGTTTATTGAGCAGTTGAATGAATTGAATACAGACAAAGTCGAACCGTTAACATCTATATTAAATGAGTCTTTAAGATCTAGAAAAGATCAAATAAGCGATGGAAAAATAAGAGAAAAAATTTTGAAAAATTCTCCTAAAAAAAACGAGGAGTTTTTTGTAGTACCAAAGGTCGTAGAGTAATGAGCGAAATAACTAATAAAAGTTTAAACGAAATTGTTGAAAATATTAAATCAAAGAAAATTTCATCATTAGATCTTACTCAAGCATATATAAAGAATATTGAAGAAGCAAAAAAACTTAATGCTTTCGTTACAACAACTTTCGATCAAGCTCTTGAAAATGCTAAAAAATTTGATAGCAAACCTAACTATGAACAGACACTTCCTGGTATTCCTTTAGCAGTAAAAGATTTATTTTGCACTGAAAACACGAAAACTACTGCAGGAAGCAATATTTTAAATAATTTTATTCCATCATATGAGTCAACTGTCACAAGAAATTTATGGAATAATGGAGCTTTCTTGCTAGGAAAATTAAATTGTGATGAGTTTGCTATGGGTTCTTCTAATGAAACAAGTTTTTTTGGAAATGTCATTAACCCTGTTGGTGATAAATTAGTACCAGGAGGATCCTCTGGTGGATCTTCGTCTGCATTAGCTGCTGATTTAACCCCAGCAACAATTGGTACTGATACTGGTGGATCTATAAGACAACCAGCCTCATTTACAGGTACGGTTGGCCTGAAACCAACTTATGGACTATGTTCAAGATGGGGTATCGTTGCATTTGCCTCTTCACTAGATCAAGCAGGACCAATGACAAAAACTGTAACTGATTCCGCAATTATGCTTGAAGCTATGTCCGGTTTTGATGAAAAAGACTCAACTTCAATTAATAAAAAAAAAGAATCTTATTCAAAAAATTTAAAAGATAATGTTAAAGGATTAAAAATTGGTATTCCAAAGGAGTATCGAGTAGAAAACATGCCAAAAGAAATTGATGATCTATGGGAAAAAGGAAAAAAAATATTAAAAGACCTAGGCGCTCAATTAATAGATATTTCACTACCGCATACCAAATATGCTTTGCCAACTTACTATATAGTTGCACCAGCAGAAGCCTCTTCAAATTTAGCAAGATACGATGGTGTACGTTATGGCTATAGATCAAAAAAAGGAAAAGATTTAGTAGAAATGTACGAACATACTAGATCTGAAGGATTTGGAGATGAAGTTAAAAGAAGAATATTAATAGGTACTTATGTCTTGTCCTCAGGTTATTACGACGCTTATTATTTAAAAGCTCAAAAAGTTAGAAAATTAATAAAAAAAGATTTTGATGATAATTTTAAAAAAGTTGATGCAATTCTTACTCCTTCAACTCCAAGCTCTGCATTTAAGATAGGTGAAAAAACTAATGACCCAGTTTCAATGTATTTAAATGATATTTTTACAGTTCCAGTAAACTTGGCTGGATTACCAGCTTTATCATTACCTGCAGGATTAGACAAACAAGGGTATCCTTTAGGATTACAATTAATAGGCAAAGCCTTAGATGAGCAAAAAATATTGAATATAGGATATGCATTTGAAAAAAATTGTGGGTTTAAAAATCAAATTAAAAAGTGGTGGTCATGAGTAAAGAAAAATTTGATTATTTTATTAATGGAGAGAAAGGAAAGTACGAAGTAATTATTGGGCTAGAAGTACATGCTCAAATCCTTTCAAATTCTAAACTTTTTTCAAGCTCATCAACTAAATTTGGAGGCAATCCAAATGATCAAGTCAGTTTAATTGACTCAGCTTTTCCTGGAATGTTGCCAGTAATTAATGAAGAGTGTGTTAAACAAGCAATTAGAACCGGTCTGGGTTTAAATGCAAAAATTAACAATTACTCAGTCTTTGATAGGAAAAACTATTTTTATGCAGACTTACCTCAAGGTTATCAAATTTCGCAATATAAAAATCCAATTGTTGGTGAAGGCAAGGTTTTATTAGATATGCCTTATGGAACAAAAGAAATCGTTATAGAAAGACTTCATTTAGAACAAGATGCAGGTAAAAGCATTCACGATATGGATCCGTCAAACACTTACGTAGATTTAAATCGTTCTGGAATTGCTCTAATGGAGATTGTTAGTAAGCCTGATCTTAGATCTCCCGAAGAAGTAAATGCTTATATAAAAAAATTAAGAACTATAATGAGATACTTAGGTACTTGCGACGGCAATATGCAGGAGGGATCGTTAAGAGCTGACGTAAATGTATCAGTCAGAAAAATAGGAGATAAAAAACTTGGAACACGTTGTGAAATTAAAAATGTAAATTCAATTAAGTTTATGCAAATGGCAATTGAATATGAAGCTAGCAGACAAGTTGAATTATTAGATCAAGGCAAAGAGATAAATCAAGAAACAAGACTTTTTGACACTAAAAAAAATCAAACAAGATCTATGAGATCAAAAGAAGATGCTCATGATTACAGGTATTTTCCTGATCCTGATTTATTGCCTTTAAAACTTGATCAAAAGTTAATCGATGATTTAAAAGAGTCTTTGCCTGAGTTGCCTGATAAAAAAAAAGAGAGATTTATTAAAGATTATGGGCTTAACTCATACGAAGCAAATGTACTAGTTTCTGAAAAAGAGATTTCAGATTATTATGAAGAAGTCGCAAAATTATCTGATAAAAAACTTGCCGCAACATGGATGATAGGGGATTTATTTGCAATGTTAAATGATAAAGGGCTTAGTATATCCAATTCACCTATTTCTACTAAAAACTTTGCTGATTTAATTCAATCAATTAAATCAGGTGAAATTTCAGGAAGAATAGGAAAAGATGTCTTCGAAATTATGGTTGAAAGCGGCAATAGTCCAAAAAAAATAATAGAATCTAGAGGGATGAAACAGGAAAGTGATCCTAAAAAATTAGAAATGATGATAACTAAAATTTTAATTAAAAATAAAGATAAGGTTGAACAATATAAAGCAGGTAAAGAAAAGTTATTTGGTTTTTTTGTTGGAGAAGTAATGAAAGTTTCGAGTGGAAAAGCTAATCCTCAATTAGTGAATGAAATCTTAAAAAAACTCTTAAAAAGTTAATTGTGCCTAAAAATTTAAATTTAAATGATAATTTAGAAAAATACATTATTGATCATTCAGAAGATCTAACTAATGTTCAGAAAGAAATAATCAACTACAACAACAATTTAGGAGATCAAAAAAAATTACAAATTTCAATTTCTCAAGCACAATTTTTACAAACATTAATAAAATCTTCACATATTAAAAAGATATTAGAGATAGGGAGTTTTACTGGTTTTAGTGCTCTGTCAATGGCATTAGCTTTACCCAGGGATGGTATCTTAGTTAGCTTAGATAAAAATGATGAATTTAGTAAATTGGCGAGAAACTTTTATGAAAAAGCAAATGAAAAAAGAATTATACAAATGATCAAGCCAGCATTAGATAGTTTAAAAGAAATAAAATCAACTGGTAATATCTTTGACTTAATTTTTATTGATGCAGACAAAGAAAACTATAAAAAATATTATGATTTTTCAGTTAGTTTAGTTCATACTGGAGGTTTAATTATTATAGATAATGTTTTATGGAATGGAGATGTAGCTGACTCAAAAAAAGATGATAAATTCACTAATATAATTAGAGAGTTTAATAAATATGTTAAAGATGATAAGAGAACCAAAAAAACAATTCTTCCTTTAGGAGATGGTTTTACTATATGTGAAAGGCAATAATGTTTGATGTATTTGGATTTTATAAATTTAAGAAACTTAATTCTCTTAAAAAAAATAAAATTATTCTTGAAAGTTATTTAAAGAAATTAAATATAAGAGGAACAATAATTATTTCAAAAGAAGGAATAAACGGAACTTTCGCTGGAAAAACTAAGAATCTTAGTATTATTAAAAAAAAGATTAAAAACTTACTAAAGATTAAAAATTTCGATAGTGAAAATATTTCAAAAAGTAAATTTCAGCCTTTTCATAGACCAAAAATTAAGATTAAAAATGAAGTGGTTCCAATGGGAATTTATGTATCCTCAGAAAACAAGAACAACAATCATATAGACCCTATAAAGTGGAATAAACTTATCAAAAATAAAAAAACTTCCGTTCTTGATGCTAGAAAACCTTTTGAATATGAAGTAGGTACTTTTAAGGGAGCAATAAATCCAAAAGTAAAACATTTTAGAGAATTTCCAAAATACTTAAATAAACTTAATAAAAAAAAAACCATTAGCTATGTTTTGTACTGGAGGTATAAGATGTGAAAAGGCTTCTATCTATTTAGAAAAAAAAGGATTCAAAAATATCTTCCAATTAAAAGGTGGTATCTTGAACTACTTAAAAAAAATTAAGAAGAAAAATAGTATGTGGAAGGGTGAATGTTTTGTTTTTGATAATAGGGTTTCAGTTAAACATGATTTGAAAGTAGGATCTTACATGATTTGTAGCGGCTGTAGAAGCCCAATATCACTTAAAGATAAAAAGTCTAAAAAATATGAAGAAGGTGTTTCCTGTAATCGATGTAAAGACAAGTTAACAAGTGACCAAATAACTCGATTTAGAATGAGACAGAAGCAGATAGACTTTGCTAAAAGATCAGGTAAAAAATATATTTTTCAGAAAGAATTTTAGCAAATTATCTCTCTTATGAATTTAACAAAAGACTCAATTTGGTCACTACTAAGAAAAGTTACAATACCTGCTAGTACAGGTTCTCTATTTCAAACATTTTATAATTTAGTTGATACTTATTTTGCTGGTAGAATTTCTCCAGAAGCTCTGGCAGCTATAGCAAAATCATGGCCAATATATTTCATAGCCATTGCAGTAGCAGTTGGTATTGGGGCAGGAACAACTGCGCTTATAAGTAATTCTATTGGAGCTAAGGAAGACAAGAAGGCATCAATGTATGTTGCTCAGTCTATAGTTTTTGCAATAGCTATATCTATTTTTGTAACACTATTTGGCTTAAATTTTTCAGATGAACTTTTAAGAATTATGGGCTCAAGTGAGTCTAGTATTATTTTAACACGAGAATATTTAGATATTATATTTTTTGGTTCTATAATTGTATTAATTCAGTTATCATTGAATGGAACTCTCAATGCGCAAGGTGACACAAAAAGTTATAGAAATGTTTTAATATTCACTTTTTTTCTAAATATATTTCTTAACCCTCTATTTATTTTTGGTTATGGATTTATACCTGCTTTTGGTATAGCCGGTTTGGCCATTGCTACATTAGTTTCTCAATTCATAGGACTAATCTATTTAGCCAATAAAGTTTATTGTTGCAAATTAAAAAGATATTTAAAGTTAGAATGCTTTAAACCAAAGATAGACTATATCAGCACTCTTTTTAAACAATCGGTTCCAATAATGTTTACAATGCTAATGATCATGTTTGGAGTGTTTAATATTTTCTATTTCGTGGGTCAGTTTGGTGAATTAGCAACAGCAGGTTATGGTACTGCTGTAAGAATTGAACAAGTTTTATTGTTACCAGTTATAGGATTAAATACTGCCGTTTTATCAATAGCAGGTCAAAATTTTGGTGCAAAATTCTATGTTAGGGTCCAAGAAGTTTACGGAAAGGCATTAATGTTTGGTTCGGGATTTATGGTTTTAGCTGGTATTTTTATCTATTTGACCTCTGAATTAATTATATCTTTTTTTACAAGCGATCCTCAAGTAATTCAAAGTGGAGCTCTTTATTTGCAAGTTGCTGCATTAATAGGTCCTGTTTATCCAATCTTTTTTATCACTTCAGCTTTATTTCAAGCTCTCAAAAGACCTACATATAGTTTGTACATGACAATACTGAGACTTACTTTAATACCATTTATTTCACTATGGTATGTGATCAACATAAGGAACGGAGAATATCAGGATATTTTTTATACTATAATGATCACTAATTGGGCAATGGGATTAGTTGTGTTAACATTTGTTCCATTTTTCTTAAAAAGAGTATTTAAAATATCATTCAAAAAATTATTTGTATTTTAATTTATTTTCTAATTTTCTAACAAAAAAGGAAACGACTAGTATTAATATTAAGTACTCTAAAATAAGGAAAGTATAGATTTCGAGAGGTCTATAAGTTGTGGTAACAAGTTCATTAGCTTTTCTTGTTAAATCGGCAATACCAATTATTGATACCAATGAGGACATTTTCAAAACATAGACAAATTGATTACCCATAGCAGGCAATACAACTTTAATAGCTTGAGGGAGGATTACAAATCTCATCTTTTTCCAAAAACCCATGCCTAGAGATTCAGATACTTCATGTTGACCTTTGCTAATTGAGTTAATACCAGCCCTGAAAATTTCTGCTTGGAAAGCACTCTCACTAATGGTTAAAGCAATTATACCAGATACAAAAGGTGAAAAGCTTATACCCAACATAATGGGAAGACCATAATAGATCCAAAGTATTAATACTAACAATGGTATAGCCCTTACAATTTCTACATATGCTATATTAAAGTAACTGAGAAATTTACTGTTTGAAAGAGAAGGTAAAGCAACTATCAAACCGATAATCATAGCCAAAATAATTGAAACAACTGATATATAAATTGTAGTTGTTATACCACTAATTAAAAATTTGAGATTTGTTAGACCCTCAACATTGTCAGGACTGAGTATATACCAACCCCATTCATAGTTAGAACTACATCCTTGCAGAAAAAAAAATAATATGGAAAATTTTAAAAATTTCACCTGTAGATTATATTTGTAAATAGATAGTATTGGAACTTAAATTATAAGCTTTTTAGATTATACTTAGCTAACAATGTCGTAAAAAATCCAGATGATTGTTTCTTTTTAATCCAGTCACTTACATAATTGTTCCAAACTTTATCTCCTTTAGGAACCATCATGGCTAGGAAAGCTGGATTTTTTTCTCCGTCTGGTACAATTGCTAATTGTGGATACTTAATTATTAATTTATTAGCCTCTGTTGAACTAGTAATATTTCCATCAGCTCTACCTGCGAGAACTTCTTGAAAATCTCTTGCAGGGGCTTCTACTGATTTAAGTTTAGATTTTGGAAAAAATTCTTTTGCTTTTTCCTCTTGTGATGTACCTAATGTTGTAGCTATTGTAACATTCTTACTATTCAATGAGTCCCAAGTTGAGAATTTTTTTAAATTTTTTTTTAGTACTAAAGGAACTGTTCCATACTTGTAATAAGTTGCTGTAAATCCTGCAACTTCAGCCCTTTTTGGGGTTTTTGTAACACTAGTAGAAATGTCGTATCTATCTGCTGTTATTCCTGCAACGATTGTTTTCCACTCAGCTGGAACAAATTTCACTTTTACTCCCAAATCTTTAGCAAGTTCATTCATCACGTCAATATCAAACCCTTTGTACTTGTTAGTAGCTGGATCTTTTATTGTCATTGGATCCCAATCACCCGTTGTACCAACTCTTAGTTCACCATTTTGTTTGATCTTGTCTAATTTCGACGCCGCTTGAAGGTTCGTTATAGAAAATACTATTAATAATATTGAAAATATTTTTTTAATCACATTATCTTATTAACTAATCTAATAATTTTTTCGAATTGCAATTTGACCCACTTTAATAATTAAAATTAAAAAGGTTGACTAAGGGGTAGTTTATCGTCTATAAAGAACAAAACAAGAACATTTATGAAGCTAACAATACCTTTTTATTTACACAAAGTGGGAGCAGGCTTTCCTTCTCCAGCCACTGATTATATTGAAGATGACATAGATCTAAATTCACATTTAATAACAAATGCTCCAGCTACTTTTATTATAAGAGTACAAGGCAAATCTATGACCGATGTTGGAATATATGATGAAGATTTATTGATAGTCGATAAAAGTTTAAATCCAAAGAATTTTTCAACAGTTATAGCAAATATTAATGAAGAGCTTGTTGTTAAAACACTAATTAAAAGCAAGGGAGATAATTATTTAACATCTGGATCAAAAAATACATCAGACAAAATTAACTTAACAGATAATCCAGAAATAATAATTTGGGGAGTAGTGACATATGTCATTCACAAACAGCAGTAAAAAAAAAGTTGCATTAATTGATTGTAATTCCTTTTATGTTTCATGCGAAAGATTATTCAATCCAAGAATTCAAAATGTACCAGTTGTTGTATTGTCGAATAATGATGGATGTGTAATATCAAGATCTGTAGAAGCAAAAAAGATTGGAATTAAGATGGGTGAACCATATTTTAAAGTTAAAGATTTGGTTAAAAAAAACAATGTTCAGATATTTTCTTCGAATTATTCATTATATGGAGATCTTTCTAGAAGAGTAATGAAAGTGTTGAAAGGATTTTCTAATAAAATTGAAATTTATTCAATAGATGAAGCATTTTTAGATTTATCATATATAAAGGATGATGACGTTGAAGAATATGGAAAGAAGATAAGAGATCGAGTTTTAAAATGGACGGGAATACCGACTAGCGTAGGAATTTCAAGTACGAAAACCCTAAGTAAAGTTGCAAATCATATAGCAAAAAAAAATAAGGCAGGTGTAATATTTTTAAAAAAAAATATCGATGATATATTGAAAGATTTTGATGTAGGAGATGTATGGGGGGTAGGTAAGCAGTTGTCAAAATTGTATAAAAAAAATGGAGTTGATAACGCTTATAAATTAAAGAATATTTCAAATACATGGGTAAAAAAGAGCACCAATGTTTTAGGTGCTAAAACGGTAATGGAATTAAGAGGAGTTCCTTGCATTGATTTAGAAACACAAGAAACAAAAAGAAAAAGTTGTTGTGTATCTAGATCGTTTGGAAAAAAAGTGACAAGTATAGAAAAGCTAAGAGAGTCTATAACAACCCATTGTTTAAATGCAGCAGAAAAAATTAGAACAGATAAACAAACAACAAAGGCAATAACAGTGTTTATAAGAACAAGTCCTTTTGACAAAAACAGAAAATATTATTCAAACTCCATTACTATTGATTTGCCGATTGCCACAAGCAATAGTTTAGAATTAGTAAAAGAGTCGATTAATGGATTAAAGAAAATATATAAATATGGCTATTTTTATCAAAAAGCTGGGATTATTTTATCTAAATTGGATGATAGTAGTGAAAAAGAATTTAATTTATTGGCACCAATTATGGAAGATAGATCCAATACACTAATGAAAGCAATAGATTTTACGAATGCTAAATATGGAAGAAATGCTATTAGCATTGCTCAAGCAGGAATAAACAATACTTGGAAAATGAGAAGAAAATATTCCTCAAAAATAGATACAGCATCATTTGACTCGTTGCCAAAAATTAGTGTATGAATAAAAAGGGGGTGTCTATAAGACTGAGATTATACCCAATGAACCTGACCGGTAATTCAGTGAGGGAACTATGGAAACAACGTACATATCAATAAAAACATCACTAACAGTAACGATTATAGTAGGTTTATTTTTTATAGTACTGGGATATTTAAATACTAAAAAAATTTCTAATTATAAAAATTATATCGTTGGTAATAGAGATGAAAATACTTTTTCATTAACAGCAAGCTTAACCGCATCAGCTCTAGGGTCATGGATTTTATTTGGCCCAGCCTCCGCAGCCACTTGGGGTGGAATAGGAGCGGTTATTGGTTACGCCTTAGGCACAGCTGCACCTATGCTATTTTTATTGAATTTTGGTCCAAAGATCAGAAAAGAATTTCCAAACGGATTAACATTAACTGAATTCATCAAGAAAAGGTTTGGTATTGGTATTCTTAAAATAAGTTTATTTTTAATATTTTTTTATATGACTATATTTTTAGTAGCCGAAGTTACTGCAATAGCATTTTTATTAAATTTTATATCAGACGTACCTTTGTGGCTAACATCAGCGATAACTTTAGTAATTTGTTTACTTTATATTCTGAGAGGTGGTTTTAAACTTTCAATTATTACTGATAAATATCAATTTATTTTTATAACTATTATTTTTTTAATATCTATGTTTTTAATTTTAGAAAACATTAATTTTACAAGTTCAGAAATTATAAAAAAAAATTCACCCTTATTAATTGATAAAAATTATTTACCAAATTATACAGCTGGATTAACTTTTTTTATTGCTGTTGCTGCAACAAATTTATTCCATCAAGGAAACTGGCAAAGAGTTTTTTCAGCTAAAAATAATTCTATATTAAAATCAAGTTTGATATATTCATCAATTCTTATATTTTTCATTGTATTTTGGATGGGTTACTCTGGTCTTATTGCTATTTCATTAAATCCTGAAGTAAGTCCTGATTTAAGTTTTTTTGATCTATTATTCAGTAATAAAAACTCTTTCATAATTATTTCTGTGCTAGTATTTGCTCTTTCATTAACACTTAGTACAATTGATACATTAATCAATGCTATTTCTAGTTTGATAATTGTAAATGGCGAACAAATAAATAAACATTTAAAAGGTAAAAATATTAAAAACAAAACTCAAGTAATAATCTTATTACTAAGTTTATCAGTTTTTTTCTTTGCCTCTAAAGGTTATAGTATTTTATATTTGTTTTTATTAGCAGATTTATTATGTTGCGCAGCAGTGGTTACAATATTTTATGGTTTTTTTAATACTAAGATTAATATAAAAATAGCTGCTCTTTCAATTTTCACTGGTCTTTTTATTGGATTATTATTTTTTCCAAGTCAAGATTTTCAAAGTAGTATTTTAGTCGGAAACATAATTTCAATTGATAATTTTAGCTCTTTTATTAAAACAAACTTATTATTTGTTGCTTTTTTAATTTCTTTAATTGTTCCTTTAATAATCTTATTTCTTTATTCTTTACGTAACTCATTTAAGTAAATCACCACCGCTATCCAAATGAATAGGAAGCTGATAAGTTTATGTATATTTAAAGGTTCTCCATAATAATAGAAACCTAAAAAAAATTGTGCTGTGGGAGTTAAAAAAAAAATCATACTAGCTGCTCCAATACCTACTAAATTAAATCCTTTTGTGTACCAAAATAGAGGAACCAAGGTCATCAAACCAGACCAAAATAAATAAAAAGATAAAACTGGTTCATTAGGTGAAAAAATATTGATATTGTTAATTGTTAAATAATAAAACAAAACCAATGCTAATGGTGTCATCAATAAAGTTTCTATCAAAAGACCTATATCTGAAGATACATTAATTTTTTTTCTAATAAGTCCATACAAACTAAAAGTAATTGCAACAGTAATTCCTATCCATGGAACTGTTTTTAATTGATATAATAGATAAATTAGAGACAAAATAACCAATCCAACAGATATAATTTTGTTTTTATTATAAGGTTCTTTTAAAAAAATAATCCCCAAGAAAACACTTAAAATAGGAAATATATAATAACCCAAACTTCCATCTAATAGATTGTCAGTACTTACTGCATATAGCCATGTAAACCAATTTATTGCTATTAGGGATCCAGTTAAAAATAGTACAAACAAATTTTTGGGTTTATTGATTATATTTTTAAATTCAGACCATTTAGAGTAATAGAAAGTTGTAATTATTAGAAGAATTGCCGTCCATATTGTTCTGTGGATTGTTAGTTCTAGGGGAGAAGCGAAAGATACAAATTTAAAATAAAAAACCCCTATAACGCCCCACCAAAGAGATGCTCCAATTGTAAATAATGAACCTTCTATTAAGCTTTTCTTCATTTGACCATTTTTTAGATTGATTTATAAGTTAATTATTTAATAATTAGTACTAAATAAACCTGGTTATTGGGAAGAGTGGGTGAGCGGTTTAAACCAGTTGGTTGCTAACTAACCGTACGAGTAATATCGTACCGAGAGTTCGAATCTCTCCTCTTCCGCCATTATTAGTTAAAAAAATTATCAATTTTAACAGGCTCTTTACTTAGCATGTATTTATAGACATTTATGTTTTCTAATACTCTCTGAACATAGTTTCTTGTTTCTTTAAATCTAATTAACTCTATCCAATTTACATATGATAATTTGCCTTTTGAAGGATCTCCATTAATTCTTCGCCAAGTTTTCACTCTATTAGGCCCTGCATTATAAGCAGCTATAGCAAATGGATATACTCCATTATATTCTTCCATTAGTGAATTAAAATAATAAGAACCAAGTTTAATATTATATTCTGGATCTCTGGTTAATCTGCTTATGCTGTAAGGAAGTTTAGCCTGTTTGGCAACAATCTTAGCGGTATACTTCATTAACTGCATCATCCCTCTCGCTCCAGCCCAACTATTTGCTTTGGCATCAAATTCACTTTCTTGACGTATAATTGCTAAAACAACTTCTGAATTTGGCATTGTTTTATTATTAATTTGAATAGGTGTAGCTATGATAGGATAATTGTATTTGTTATAAAATCTTTTTTCATAGGAAGCTTGTTTTGATATTTGAATAGCAAAGTCATATCTTCCAACTTTTGTAGAAAGTTTAGCTGCTAAAACCTCACTACCTTTTTCTATATTTAATTGAGCTAAATGTTTTAGTATATCTTTTGCATATTTAGTAGCATCTAGTTCCTTTAAAAGTAT
>CABYKW010000005.1 GCA_902519635.1 uncultured Pelagibacteraceae bacterium | reverse complement strand
ATTCTTCAGCAGTTAGAGAAGCTGGTTTAAAATACTTAAACGAAGGTGATGAGTTAACGTTTGAAGTGGAGAATGGAGAAAAAGGTCCTTCCGCAGTTAAATTGCAGAAAACATCTTAAATCTTATTTCCAAAATCACAGATTAACGGGACATTAGGCTTTAGTAAGTTTTTTGTCCCGGTAATTTTTTCTTGAAAAAGACACAATTATTTCTTAAATACACATCAATGATTATAAAAAGACTAATTTCTACTCTCAAATTACATTCTCACAGAATGCACGCTAGGCTATTGCTTAGCTAAATCATTACATATTTTAAAATACAAATTTATTAACAAATAATATAAAAAGGAGTCATGCAGCAGTAGCTCAGTTGGTTAGAGCACTAGTTTGTGGAACTAGGGGTCGGTGGTTCGAATCCACCCTGCTGTACCAAAAAATGGCAAAAGATAAAAAAACAAAACCTTCAAAAGAATTACCTTTAGGTTTTGTAGATAGACAAGAAAAGGAACTATTAATCCGTGACTTTGTAATTTCCAATATTAAGGACATTATGATTAAGTACGGTTTTCAATATCTCGAAACACCAAGCTTCGAGTACACGGATAGTATTGGAAAATTTTTACCTGATAAAGATAGACCAGATGAGGGCGTATTTTCTTTTAAGGATGAAAACAAATGGTTGTCGCTTAGATATGATCTTACAGCACCGCTTGCGAGGTATGTTGCAAAAAATTATTTAGAAATTCCGAAACCATTTAAAAGATACCAACTAGGGACTGTTTGGAGAAATGAAAAACCTGGACCAGGAAGATTTAGAGAATTTTTACAATTCGATGCTGACTTTGTAGGTACTAAAAGTTCACAGGCAGACGCAGAATTATGTGTAATGATTTCAGAGATTCTTGAAAAGTGCGGCTTAACCAAATCAGATTATATAATAAAGATATCCTCAAGAAAAATAACTGAAGAATTATTTAAAAAGATAAATGTAAACGATAATCAGCAAAAACTTACTACTTTAAGAGCCCTGGATAAAATTGATAGACTTGGTTGGAATGGAGTAAAAGATCTATTAGGCGCTGGTAGAAAAGACAAATCTGGAGATTTCACAAAAGGTGCAAATTTAAAATCTACAGACATTGAAACAATAGAGGAAGCACTTAAGAAAAAGTCACCTGAAACTGAAGATCTAGTTGAGATGTTAAAAATTTTTAAAGATTACAATTTTAAAAATTTTGAATTTGATCCATCAGTTATTAGAGGCCTTGAGTATTACACTGGTACAATTTTTGAGGTGAATTTAAAATTTGATGTAACAAACAATAAAGGCCAAGTAATTCAATTTGGTTCAATAGGAGGCGGAGGGAGATATGATAATTTGGTTAACAATTTTGGAAACTATGATGCTCCCGCTACAGGTATATCAATTGGGCTGGATCGATTGGTTTATGCTTTGATGCAAAAAAAGAAATTTAAATTAAAACAAACAAAACCTATTGTGATTTGTGTTTTAAATAAAAAATTAATGAAAGATTACATAAATGTTCAAACAACATTAAGAAATGCTGATGTGAGTGCAGAAATTTATCCTGGAGAAAGCAAATTAAAAAAACAAATGGAGTATGCAAATAAAATTAAATCACCAGCTGTAATCTTATTTGGTGAGGACGAAATAAAGTCAGGAAAACCAACTTTAAAAAATCTCAGTACTGGCGAAGAAAAATCAATTGAAATTAAAGAATTAGTAAATGAAGTCAAAAAAATTATCTAAAACTATAATTAAAACTTTTAGGAATAATGGTTTTGTTTTATCAGAACCTGATGTTCTTTTAGAATCAGATTACATAATTGAGAGGTCTGGAGAAAAATTTAGAAGTTCAATGCTTACTTTTGAGAGAGATGATGGAAAAATGATGTGCTTAAGACCAGATTTAACAGTAGCTTCATGTATAAGTTTTTTACAAAAAAAAACCTCCTCGAAAATCTATTATTCTGGTCAAGCATACAGGAGATCAGGCAGGAAAGGCACAAACTTTATTAATGATCAATTAGGCATTGAAATTCTTGGATCAGAAAATCAAATTCAAGATGATTATAAAGTTGTAAGCACAATTTTAAATACAGCAAAAAAAATAAAAAGAAAAAATATTCAAATTAAAGTTGGTGATATTAGTTTATTTAAAAGTTTGATTAATGCCCTAGATATGCCTGAAAGATGGAAATTAAGACTGATAAGACACTTTTGGAGACCAAGTTACTTTGAAGAGCTTTTGAAAAGATTGGAAAAAAATACAGATATCGATGCAGTTACTTTTGATGCAGATAAAAAAAGGTTTTATGAAATGAAAAAATTAGATCAAAGCAAAGTGATTGCTGGAAGATCAATATCAGAGATTTTAAAAAGATTTGATAAAAAAATAAAAGATCCAAGATCTTTTGCTGATGGAAAAAAAATTGTTAAAATTATTAAATCTTTTTTAAAAATAAATTGCAAACTTTCAAAACTTGACGAAAAGTTATTGGATTTTGCTAATAAAAATAATCTAAAAAAAAATACATTTAGGAATTTAAAATCCATTCTTAATTTAAAAAAATTAAATCAAGATATAATTTTCATCTCAAATTTTGGAAGAGAAATTGAATATTATACCGGTATTGTGTTTGAGATTTTTTCAGGTAAAAAAGAAATTGCTAGGGGCGGCCGTTATGATGATTTACTTAAAAGTCTGGGCGCTAAAAAGAATATACCTGCAGTTGGCGCAGCAATAAACTTAAAAAATATATGAAAGATTTAATTACTATAGGTCTACCAAGCAAAGGACGATTAAAAGACAAATCGATCTCATTTTTTAATGATAGAGAACTTAAAATTTTACAAAGTGAAAAAGAAAGAAATTATTTTGGGTCTATCGAAAACAAACCAAACATTAAAATTATTTTTCTTCATGCTAAAGAAATTATTCAAAGATTAGGTGATGGAACTTTAGATATTGGTATATCCGGGTTAGACCTCTTGAAAGAGTCTGATAAAATTTTACAGGGTAAAATAAATGTTCAAAAAAAACTTGATTTTGGCAATGCCAATTTAGTTGTAGCCGTGCCAGAAGACTGGATAGATGTACAGACTATTGCTGATCTTGAAGAGGTATCATTTGATTTAAGATCTAAAAGAAATAGAAGATTAAGAGTAGCAACTAAATACGCAAATCTTACTAACGATTTCTTAATTTCTAGAGGAGTCACACAATACAAGCTGATACCAAGTCTTGGAGCCACAGAAACTTATCCTTTTATTGGATCTTCTGAAATTATTACTGATATCACTTCAAGTGGTAAAACTTTAGCTGATAATAATTTAAGAGTTTTAAAAGATGGATTAATCTTAAATTCAACTGCATGTTTATTTTATGCAAAAAAAAAGGCTGCAAAGATGCAGCCTTTTTTGAATTCTTTGGGTAAGTGAAATTACATTCCCATTCCACCCATTCCACCCATTCCACCCATACCGCCACCCATTGGAGGCATAGCAGGTCCTGAGTCTTTTTCTTCAGGTTTATCTGCAACCATTGCTTCAGTGGTAATTAATAGGCCAGCAATAGAAGCTGCATCTTGTAAAGCAGACCTTACAACTTTAGTAGGGTCTATAATACCTTTAGCAAACATATCTACGTATTCTTCATTTTGAGCGTCATAACCCTGAGTTAATTTTTTTCCTTCTAAAAGTTTTCCAACCACAACGGAACCATCTACGCCAGCATTTGCTGTTATTTGTCTGATAGGTGATTGAAGAGCTTTTTTAACAATATCTACTCCTGCTTTTTGATCGTCACCTTTAATTTTTAAAGCATCAAGATCTTGTGCAGCATAAAGTAAAGCACAACCACCGCCAATGACAACTCCTTCTTCCACAGCTGCTCTTGTTGCATTAAGTGCATCTTCCACTCTATCTTTTCTTTCTTTCACTTCTACTTCTGTTGCACCTCCAACTTTAATCACAGCAACACCTCCAGCAAGTTTAGCTAATCTTTCTTGGAGTTTTTCTTTATCATAGTCTGATGTTGTTTCATTTATTTCAGATCTAATTTGATTACATCTAGCTTCAATATCAGATTTTTTACCTTCGCCAGCAACTAAAGTACTATTTTCTTTGTCAATTTTAACTTTCTTGCAAGAACCAAGATCACTAATTTTAACATTTTCTAGCTTAAGACCAATATCTTCAGAGATTACTTGTCCACCAGTAAGAATAGCAATATCTTCTAACATTGCTTTTCTTCTATCTCCAAATCCTGGAGCTTTTACTGCAACAACTTTTAAACCACCTCTTAATTTATTTACAACTAAAGTTGCTAAAGCTTCACCTTCTACATCTTCAGAGATAATTACTAAAGGTCTGTTAGCTTGAACTACAGACTCTAAAAGTGGAACCATTGGTTGAAGATTTGTTAATTTTTTTTCAACTAAAAGCACTAAAGGATTTTCTAATTCACTAGTCATTTTTTCTGCATTTGTAACGAAATATGGAGAAAGATAACCTCTGTCAAATTGCATACCTTCGACTACGTCAAGTTCTGTTTCAACTCCTTTAGCTTCTTCAACAGTAATTACTCCTTCATTACCAACTTTTTGCATAGCTTTCGAAATCATATCACCAATAGATTTTTCCCCATTCGCTGATATTGTTCCCACTTGTGCAACTTCTTCGTTAGCTTTTACTTTTTTTGAAGATGTTTTTAGTTTATCAATTACATGTTCAACTGCTTTATCTATTCCTCTTTTAATATCCATCGGATTCATTCCTGCAGTTACATATTTTAAACCCTCATTAACAATTGCTTGAGCAAGAATAGTAGCAGTCGTAGTTCCATCGCCTGCATTATCATTTGTCTTGCTAGCAACTTCTTTAACCATCTGCGCACCCATATTTTCAAACTTATCATCTAATTCAATCTCTTTAGCTACTGAAACACCGTCCTTAGTAATTTTTGGAGCTCCATAAGATTTATCCATAACAACATTTCGGCCTTTAGGGCCTAGTGTTACTTTTACCGCATTAGCTAAAGTATTAACTCCTTTCAGCATTTGCGATCTAGCTTCTGTGTCAAATTTAATTATTTTTGCCATTTTAATTCTCCTCTAAAAGTTATTTTTTGCCTTTTGAAATTCCCATTATGTCTGACTCTTTCATAATGCTATATTCTTTACCGTCAATTTTTACTTCTGTTCCTGACCATTTACCAAAAAGAACAATATCACCTACTTTAACATCCATTGGTATCAGTTTTCCTTCTTCACTCTTAGCTCCAGGGCCAATAGCTACAACTTCTCCTTCTTGAGGTTTTTCTTTGGCAGTATCAGGAATAATTATTCCCCCAGCTGTTTTTTCATCACTATCCAATACTTTGATAAGCACACGATCGTGCAAGGGTCTAAATTTCATATGTATTTCTCCTATAAATTTTTGTGTACGGCTGATATGGTGTGTTTTAATAAAATTTCAAGGGTTATTAATACTAAAAAAATAGGCGGAATTGCTGTGTTTTAAGGCTTAATTTCTGATAAATTGAATGAGGACTAAAAAAATTGAAAAAATTAGAACACCTATCTGAGATTTACAGTTTCTATGACACATTTGTAATAGATTTATGGGGGGTAATGCATAATGGTATTTTGCTTAACAATAAAGCAATGCAGGCAACAAATAAATTGCTAGAAGAATCAAAAAAAATTGTATTTTTATCTAACGCTCCTCGACCTAGTGAAAAAGTAAGGGAATTTTTAAAAAAAATGAAAATGGGTGAAAAATATTTAAAAAATATTATCACTTCAGGGGAAGCAGCAATGACAGCAATAAATGAAAATAGATTCGGAAAATTATTCTATCATTTGGGTCCATCAAGAGACGATTCAATTTTTTATAAAATTAAAAGGAATAAAACTAAATTAGAAAATAGTGACTTTATATTATGTACAGGACTTTTCGATGAATATGAGAATGATTTAAATTTTTACAAAAACTTTCTTAAAAACTCTATATCAAAGAAGTTAGTTTGCACTAATCCTGATTTAACTGTCCATAGAGGAGACAAAGAGGAATATTGTGCTGGATCAATTGCTCAAGTTTTTGAGTCTTTAGGTGGGAAAGTAGTATATTTTGGAAAACCTCATAAAGAAATTTATAAGATGTGTTTTAACGATAAAGAAAAAGTATTAGCAATTGGAGATAATCTTAGAACAGATATACAAGGAGCAAATAATTTAAATATTGACTCTATTTTTATTTCTAACGGAGTCCATCGAAATGAATTTAAAGAGGAAAATGAATTGAAACTTCTTTTGGAAAAATACAAGGTAAAAGCAAATTACTTTCAACCAGAACTTACTTGGTAATATGAAAATTTATAATAATCTTAATATTAGGAAAACTCATAAGAATTCAGTAATTGCTATCGGTAATTTTGACGGCATTCATTTAGGCCATCAAAAAGTTTTACTACAAGCTAAACAAAAAGCTAAAAAAAACAAACTACCTTTTGGATTAATTACTTTTGAACCAGTACCAGTAATGTTTTTTAATCCAAAAATTAAAAATCATAGGATAAATTCTTTAACACAAAAAAAAAATTATTTGAATAAATTTAAGATAGATTTTTTAGTTGTAATAAAATTTAATAAATTATTTTCTTTATTAAGCGCAGAACATTTTATAAAAAAAATTATTTACAAAAAAATTAAATCTAAATATGTGTTTGTAAGCAAAAATTTTAAATTTGGAAGAAATAGAAAAGGTGATATTAATACTTTAAAAAAATTTGAGAGTATTTTTCAATTTAAAACAATTATCACATCGC
This sequence comes from uncultured Pelagibacteraceae bacterium, assembly GCA_902519635.1. The sequence continues at coordinate 19,151 of CABYKW010000005.1, read as the reverse complement.
CTTTAAGAATTTCAAAAAAGACCATTTCTTCTTCTTTAATAAGAAAAAAAATATCTTTAGGTAAAATTAAAGAAGCTAACAAATTATTGAATCGACTATGGTGTATTAAAGGAAAAGTAATTAAAGGGCAAAGAAGAGGAAGAATGATTGGTTTTCCAACCTGTAATATTAAGTTGAACGATTATATAGTGCCTAAACTTGGAGTTTATTCAGTAATAGTTGAAACAAACAATTTTAAAAAAAAAGGTATTGCTAATATAGGTTATAGACCAACATTTAATGGTCAAAATTTGCTATTAGAAGTTAATATATTTGGAATTAACAAAAACTTATATAATAAAGAGGTTAACATTAACTTTATAAAATTTATTAGATCTGAAAAAAAATTTAAAGGGTTAGAACAATTAAAGAAACAAATAAAAATTGATATAATTCAAGCTAAAAAAAATGTCTAAAGATAATTTACATCTTCCAAAAACAGCTTTTTCTATGAAGGCAAGTCTCCCTACTAAAGAACCATTAATCTTAGAAAAATGGGAAAAAAATAATATTTTTCAAAAGTTAAGAAAAAATTCTAAAGGTAAAGAAAAATTTATTCTGCATGATGGGCCGCCTTATGCTAACGGACACATTCATATGGGAACTGCTCTTAATAAAATTTTAAAAGATATAATAACTCGATTTCACCAAATGAATGGAATGGATTCCGTTTATGTGCCTGGGTGGGATTGTCATGGTCTTCCCATAGAATGGAAAATTGAAGAACAATATAAAAAAAAGAAAAAAAATAAAGACGAAGTAGCTATAAAAGATTTTAGGCAAGAGTGTAGAGAGTTTGCAAAAAACTGGATAAAGGTTCACGTAAAAGAATTTAAAAGATTAGGTGTTGTTGGAGATTTTGAAAATTACTATTCAACCATGAGCTATGGGGCTGAAGCTCAAATTGTTAGAGAACTAGGTAAATTTCTTTTAGATGGTAGTTTATATCAAGGATTTAAACCTGTTTTGTGGTCTACAGTTGAAAAAACTGCTTTAGCAGATGCAGAGGTTGAGTACAAAGATCATACTTCTAATACTATTTTTGTTGCTTTTAAAGTTAAAGATACCAAAAAAGATTTCCTTAAAGATGCTAGCATAATAATTTGGACTACAACTCCTTGGACTATTCCAGCAAATAAAGCTTTAGCATTTAACAACAAAATAGAATATTCACTATTAGAAATCGATGAGCTAGACCATTTTAAAGATAAAAAAATAATTGTGGCTTCTAATTTAATTGACTCTGTTATTAAAACTTGTGGAATAGAAAATCATAAAATCTTAAAAACTTTTAAAGGTTCTGAATTCGAAGGAACGATTTGCAGTCATCCATTTTTAAAGATGAAATTTGATTATGATATTCCAATGCTAGAAGCAAATTTTGTAGACCTTGATCAAGGAACTGGAATAGTACATTGTGCTCCGAGTCATGGCCCTGATGATTTTAATTTATGTTTAAAGAATAATATTTCATCAAGCTATACAGTTGATAATGCTGGTTTGTACACAAAAGAAGTGCCTTATTTTACTGATACACATGTTTTTAAAGCTGACCCTTTAGTAATAGAAAAACTTAAGGAACAAAATAAATTATTGAAAGATGGAAAATTAAATCATAGTTATCCTCACTCTTGGAGATCAAAAGCGCCTTTAATATATAGAGCTACACCTCAATGGTTTATTTCTATGGAAAAAAATTCTTTAAGAAGTAAAGCTATTAAGGCCATCAATGATACTGAATTCTTTCCAAAGAAAGGAAAAGAAAGATTGCTTTCAATGATTGAAGATAGGCCTGACTGGTGCGTTTCAAGACAACGAGTTTGGGGAGTGCCATTACCTATTTTTATTAATAAAAAAACCAAAGAACCTTTAAGAGATAAAAAAGTAATAGATAGAATTGCTGAAATTTATGAAAAAGAGGGTTCAGACTGTTGGTTTACTGACGAACCTAAAAAATTTTTAGGAAAAGATTATAATCCAAATGATTATGAAAAGCTTAATGATATTGTAGAAGTGTGGTTTGATAGCGGTTCTACTCATAGCTTTGTTTTAGAAAAAAGAAAAGATTTAAAGTGGCCTGCCGACATGTATCTCGAAGGCTCTGATCAACACAGAGGATGGTTTCACTCGTCTTTATTAGAGTCCTGTGGAACTAGAGGCAGAGCTCCTTTTAATAGTATTTTATCTCATGGGTTTGTTGTAGATGGCAAAGGCTTAAAGATGTCAAAGTCTTCAGGCAATGTTATTTCCCCAGAAGATATACTTAAAAATTATGGTGCCGATATATTAAGAGCTTGGGTGGCTTCCTCAGATTATTCTGAGGATTTACGAATAGACAAGTCTATTTTAACCCAACATGCTGAGTCTTATAGAAAAATAAGAAATACTTTTAGATTTATTCTAGGGAATATAAAAGATAATTTTGAAAAACAGAAAATTGAGTCTTTAAATATTAAAAACTTTAATGAGTTAGAGCAGTATATTTTGCATAAACTTTTTATACTAAATAATTCTGTTAAAGAAAGTTTAAAGAATTACAATTTTCACAAACTATATAAAGAACTTTTAAATTTTTGTGCTTTAGATCTTTCATCATTTTATTTTGATATTAGAAAAGATGTTTTATATTGTGATAATTTAAACTCAAAAAAAAGGAAAGACTGCATCGTTGTTTTAAATATAATTTTAGATTGTTTGTTAAAATGGTTTGCTCCGATTTTAGTTTTTACAACTGATGAAATTTATAGCCTGGTCAGCAAGGATAGTAACAGCATTCATGAGCATAAATTTCCTACAATACCTAAAGAATTTAATAATGCAATTTTAAACGAAAAATGGAAACAGCTTTTTAAAATTAAGCAAGAAGCTAATATTGCAATTGAAGAAAAGAGAGCAAGTAAAGAAATTGGTTCAAGTTTAGAAGCAGAATTAAAGATTACTACAAATAGTAAAAATTTTAAATTATTAGAAGGTTTAGATTTGGCAGAATATTTTATCACATCAAAAGCTGAAAAATTTAAAAGTGAAAATAAAGAAGAATTAAAGATTAAAGTTTCAAAAACTAATGGAACCAAATGTCCAAGATGCTGGAAAATTTTAGATAATAAGTGCGCTAGATGTGAAAAAGCTACAATGGAAAATATTTAATATGAATATTACAAAACAATTTGATAAAAATAATTTTTCATTTTTGTTGCAAAAAAACAATTTATTCTGTTTTTTATTTGTTATAATAGTATTTTTTCTAGATAGAATTTCTAAAATCAAAATAATTCGACATCAGCTTGAAAATGATCGGGTTTATATTAATGATTTTCTCAATTTTGAATTAGTATGGAATACTGGGATTGGTTTTGGATTTTTAAGCTCAAGTTCTACTCTTATCTACAATTCAATTACAGCATTAATAGCCGCCATATTAGCTATAATAGTATTTATGATTATCAAATCTAATTTATTTGAAAAAATTCTATACTCTATAATTCTTGGAGGAGCTTTGGGAAATTTTTATGATAGGATAGTATATTTTGCTGTCCCAGATTTTATAGATATTCATTATCAAAGATTTCACTGGTTTACATTTAATATCGCAGATATATTCATTACATCAGGGATATTTATACTGATTATTAAAGAACTATTTCTAAAAGATGAAAAAAATTAAAATAATATTTTTACATTTTATATTAATATCCTTTCTACATTCTTGTGGAGGCGCGTCGGATGCAGCTAAAGTATTAAAAAATGAAAAAATTACAAATACTGATGAATTTTTGGTTAAAAAGAGAGATCCATTAATATTACCACCTGAATATAATACATTACCTCAACCCAATTCTGTTAAAAAATCTAAACAAAATGAAAGTAATAAAATTAACAAAATTTTAAAACTTCCAGATGAGCAAACGTCTACAACAAAAGGTTCTTCATCGGTAGAAGAATCTATTATGAAAAATATCAGAAAGTGAATAGTAATAAAAAAATAAACAAAAAATTTTCTAATATTTTAAACAATATTTTTATTAATATAGATAAATCTAGAAATACATTTCATTCTTTAAGTAATAAATTTGAATTAAATTGTAAATTAAAAGAGTTAGACAAATTTAAAAGATTTAATAGTGTTGTTATCATAGGTATGGGAGGCTCAATACTAGGAGCAGAGGCAATCTATCATTTTTTAAAAAGAAAAATTAAAAAGGAATTTTTATTTTTAAATAATATTGATGAAGAAGAATTACAGGCGATTAAAAATAAAAAGAATCTGAATAAAATACTTTTTATAATAATATCTAAATCAGGAAATACGGTTGAAACCTTATCTAATATTAGAGCTCTTAAAATTATTAAAAAAGGAAGTAAAAATATAATTATAATTTCAGAAAAAAAACAAAATCCTCTTTATTTAATGGCAAAGAAAATGAAACTTTTTCATATTGAGCATAAAAGTTATATTGGAGGTAGATATTCTGTCTTGTCAGAAGTAGGCTTAGTTCCAGCTTACTTGATGGGGGTAAATATTTCTAAATTAAGAGAAAAATTACTAAATCATTTTAGAGGTAAAAATAAATTTTACCTAAAAGATAATTCAACAAAACTAGCTAAAATTTTACAAAAAAAGAAATTGAAAACTCTAATTTTTTTTAATTATGTTCCACAATTAAATCAATTCCTATATTGGAATCAACAATTAATTGCTGAAAGTCTAGGAAAGAAAGGAAAAGGTTTTTTGCCAATAATATCTCCGGCGCCAAAAGATCATCATAGCTTGTTACAGCTTTATTTAGATGGACCTGAAGATAAACTTTTTTATGTTTTTAGCACTGATATAGGTAGCAAAAAAAAATTAGTTTCCTTAAATAATAAAAGCTTAAGTCAAATTAAGTTAGCCCAAAAAAATGCTTTTTTAAAATCATTAAAAAAGAAAAGAATTCCATTTAGAGAATTTAAAATCAGAGATTTTACTGAAAAAGTTTTAGGAGAGCTCTTTTCATATTTTATATTAGAAACAGCAATTGTAGGAAAATTGATTAACATCGATCCATTTAATCAGCCAGCGGTAGAAGAAGTAAAAATTAATACGAAAAGAATTTTATCTTAAAATTTCCCAAATATTATTTTTGAACGACCATATTGTTTAATGATAATGGGATTTAAAATGTCTTTAAAATCTTCAGGAGATTTTTTTTCCCTATGAATTATCACAATATGATTTTTATTATAAATTTTTTTTTGTTTAATCAATTTTAGGTCTTGAAGATAATTATTACTTGCAAAGGGTGGATCAAGAAAAATTATTTCAAATTTTTCTAAAAAATCTTTTTTTAAAAAATTTTCTATTTCATCGACTATGATAGTAACGTTTTTATTTATATTAAGATTTAATAAATTTTTTTTTAAAATTTCAATAACATTTTTATCTTTTTCTACAAATGTAATTTTCTCTACTCCTCTTGAAATACATTCTAATCCAAAAGAACCTATACCAGAATAAAGATCTAAAATATTTGAATTTTTAAGGTTTATGTCCAAGACATTTGAGTGATTTAAAATATTAAAGATACTTTCTTTTACCGAGTCTTTTAAAGGTCTAGTAGTTGCAGATTTTAAAAAAGATAGAGTCTTTCCTTTTAGTTTTCCACTAATTATTCGCATAATTTTTTTTAATAACTCTCCAGCCGATATCTTTTCTATAAAAACCATGCTTCCAATTAATTGTTTTAATTATTTTAAAGATATTCGTTCGTATTTTTTTGTACATACTTCCAGTAGAAGTAATATTTAATACTCTTCCGCCATTGGAGACCAATTTATTATTTATAAATTTTGTTCCTGCGTGAAAAATAAATGAATTTTTCATAAGTTTTAATTTATCAATATTTTTTATTAATTTATTCTTTTTAATTTTACCTGGGTATCCTTTAGAGCACAAAACAATAGTCATGCATTTAAGTCTTTTCCAATTTATTTTAATTTTATTAAGCTTATTATTTATAGATGCATTAAAAATTTTAATTAGATCTGTATTTAATCTAGGTAAGATTACTTGGCATTCTGGATCTCCCATTCTGACATTATATTCTATTAGATAAGGCTCATTGTTCTTTATCATTAAACCAACATACAAAAATCCTGTATATGGTTTTTTTTTATTTTTTAAGGCCAGTAAAGTAGGTTTTACAATTTTATTAATAATCTTTTTTTCCAAATTTTTATTAATAATTGGAGCTGGAGAATATGCTCCCATCCCTCCAGTATTAGGTCCTTTTTCCTTCTCACCTACACGTTTATGATCCTGGGCTGAACCAAAAAATTTATAACTTTTTTTGTCTACAATTAGAAAATAACTAGCCTCTTCTCCTTTTAAAAATTCTTCAAGAACTAGTTTTTTAGATGTTTTAAATTTACCCTTAAATATCTCATTTGAAACATTTATTATTTCTTTTTTTGTTTTACAGATAGTTACTCCTTTACCGGCGGCTAAACCATCTGCTTTGACAACTAATGGAAATTGAGTTTTTTTTAAAAATTTAATTACATCTTTTTTATTTTTACATGTTTTAAATTTGGCTGTTGGGATCTTGTACTTTTTACAAATAGATTTCATAAATGCTTTTGAACCCTCTAATTTTGCGGCATATTTATTTGGCCCAAAAACTTTAACTTTATTTTTATTTAAAAAATCAACCATTCCTTTTACCAAAGGTTCTTCTGGGCCAACAATCACTAAATCTATTTTATGTTTTTTAATGGTCTTGAGTAATATTTTGAAATTTAGAAAATCTATGTCTATATTTTTAGCAATTTTTGCAGTGCCTGCATTTCCTGGGATACATAGTATGTTTTTAGATGCTTTTGACTCATATATTTTTTGGCATAAAACATGCTCTCTACCCCCGCTACCTATTAATGCAATATTCATATGAAAAGATATATTATATATAATTTATAGATGAATAAAAAAAAAGCTAAACTTCAATATAAACATAACTCATTTGATATTATTGAAGAGGGAAACTTTGTAGTTTGTGCTATTTCAGGAAAAGAAATCCCATTAGAAAATTTAAATTACTGGAATGTAGAGTTACAAGAGGCTTACTTTTCACCTTTAGAGGTTAAAGAAAGTTATAAAAAAATTAAAGACAAAAATTAAACTTAATATTTACTTCCATCTGTCATGAGTCCAAATCCATTGATTAGGATTTTTTATGATCATATCTTCTATTATTTCATTTAATTTCTCAGAAATTTGTATTTTGTCTTTAAATCTTAAAGATTTAATAGGTTCATAAACTTTCATTTTAAATGAAATATTATTTTTTCTTTCAATGAATATAGGAACCAGATCTAGATTATATTTTAGAGCTAACTGCCCTGGCAAAGTTGTTGTAAAAGCTTTTTCATTGAAAAATTTAATTTTTTCTCCCTCACTAACTCTTTGATCAACCATAAGGGCTATACTGTGTTGATTTTTAATATATTCGATAGACTCTTTTACACCTACTCTTCCTTTTTTAATTTGATTTTTACATACGTATTTTTTTCTTAAATATTCCATAAAGGGGTTCAGAAAAAAATTATTTAAAGGTCTATAAATAGTTGCAAGATTTATCTTTTTTTTAGTAATTTCCATAGACATAAGCTCAAAGTTTGCAAAGTGACCCGAAATAAAGATTACTGGTTTGTTATTTAAAAATATTTTTTGTAATATTTCTTCTCCTTCAATATTTATATGTTTTTGTCCTTTTTTAAAATCATTTAAAAAAACATATTCAATAAAAGTCATTCCATAATTTGACCACATATTTGATACTATTTCTTTTTTTTCTTGATCAGAAAGATTATTGGAAAACTTCAGTAGATTTTTATCTATAATATTATTTGATCTAATTATTGGACCTAACTTTTTAAAGATAAAAGAAAAGGTTTTTCTACTTAACGAAAGACCGATTAATTTTGCAATTATAAAAAATAAATAAACAAACGTCGCTTCAAAAAAATATTTAATTGATTTTATCATGAGTAACTTAAAATTTGATTTATAAATTTATCTTTTTCTAAAATTTCTAATTTTATTTTTAAAAATTTAATATGTTTAAATCCAAGATCTTTAATCCTAAAATAATCTTTTTCTGTTGTTATAAGCTCCAAGTTATTCTCAGAGGATTCGTTAATCATTTTTTGAATCTCTGACTTAGTAAATTTATAATGATCTGGAAATGCCATTTGTTTGTGAACATCAAGATTATTTTCACTTAATAATTTAAAAAAATTACTTGGATTCCCAATTCCAGCAAAAACAAAAAGTTTTTTATTCTCAAACTCTTTAATATTGATAGGCAAATATTTTGAGTAAAAAATTTTAACTTTATTTGAAATATTTAAAATTTTCTTTTCAAAAATTTTATTTTTTTCTCCATTAATTATGACTATCTGAGTTTTTTTTATAGCATTAATGTTTTCTCTTAATGGACCAGAAGGTAGTGTCATACCATTGCCAATTAACTGATTACTATTAAAGCATAGTATATTTAAGTTTTTTTTAATTGAATAATCCTGAAAACCATCATCAAGAATTGCTATGTCGTGTTGTTTTTTTTCTGCGCTTTCTATAGCTTTATATCTTTGAGTATTTAAAAAGAGACAGTCAAGATTATTGCTAATTAGACTATGTTCATCAGCTTGATTAGGATAATATTTTTTTATTATAGCTGGTTTTTTATTTTGTTTTATTAATTCTTTAGTTATTAAAATACACAAGGGCGTTTTCCCAGTTCCTCCTAAATATATATTTCCGATACATATAACTGGAATTTTAAATGAATGTTCTGAGGTAATTTTTTTTTTAATTGTAATTAATAATTGTAAAAAAAATGAGATAGGAAAAAGCAATAAAGATATTAAGTTATTATTTTTTTCCCAGAATTTAGGTTTTAAAATTTTCATTTATTAATTATTTTATCTAATTCATCACATGTATCATTTAATATTTTTTTTCCTAAATTATTAATAATTTCTATTTTTTCATTATTAATTGCATTAGATTTACTTAAATCCATACTTATTTTATTAGATAATTCGATCTCATTATGAATTTCCTCGGATATTTTATATTTATTAAAAAGATCATATATTTCTTTGAAATTATATACATATGGTCCATGATAAATTTTACATTTAAACTTTGCTGCCTCTATAGGATTTTGTCCTCCTACACGTTTAAGTTTCTCTATCATAGACTTGCCAATAAAAACACTTTTACAAAGTTCTAAGTAATTTGATGTCATCCCGTATGAATTTATTATAATAATTTCCTTATCATTCTTAATTAATTCATCTTTTGATAAAATTTGACAAGTTAAGTTAAATTTTTTGCAAGATGTTTTAATATTTTGAACTCTATCAATATGTCGTGGAATAATAATTGTTATTATATCTTGATGGATTGCTTTTATTTTTAAATGAGTTTTTAGACAAAAAATATCTTCTTCTTTATGAGTACTTACTGCACACCAAAATTTGCTAAAATTTAAGATCTCTTTATTTTTATCATTTAAAATATTAGTTTTATTTTCAAAAGTTAACTTTAAATTTCCCAAATATTTAATGTTTTTAACTTTAAATTTTTCAAGGTATTGCTTTGACTCTTTACTTGCTGGTAAACATAATTCAAAAGATTGAAAAATTTTTTCTGCTACTTTTGGTAAAAGACTCCATCTTAAAAATGTTTTTCTGGTTATTCTTCCATTTAGAAGTACCAATGGTATTTTTCTTTTTTTAATTTCTAGAATAAAATTTGGCCATATTTCTGAGTCCACAAATATTGTTAAGTTTGGAGACCAATTATCTAAAAATTTTTTTACTAAATTAAGTTTATCAATTGGCAGAAACCTATGAGTTATATTTTGTTCACCAGATAATTCTTCTGAAATTAAATGTGAAGAACTTAATGTAATGGTTGTAATTAGAAATTCAAAATTATTTTTTCTATTCAATTTTTTAATTAAAGGTATAATGCTTTTTAGCTCTCCTATACTAGCAACATGAAACCAAATTAGTTTTTTGTTATAATTTTTGTTTACATTAAATGATGAGCTAAATAGTTTTTCTTTAAATCTATTTTTATCTTCTTTGTTAAAATACGTTCTTAAAAAAGTTATTAATATTATTATTGGAAAAAAGATATTAATGAGATAACGATAAATAAGAAACATTTACTTTAATTGATTTTTATATAAAGCCTTATATTCTTCACTATTATTTATTAAGTGTTCATGATTACCTGAATTAATTATTTTTCCATTTTCTAACAAAAATATTTTATCAGAATTGTGAATAGTAGACATCCTATGTGCAATAACTATCGTAGTTCTTCCTTTTATTAGATTATTTATAGCATTTTGAACTATTCTTTCAGACTCTGTATCCAGAGAAGAAGTAGCTTCATCTAATAGAATTATAGGAGATTTTTTAAGTATGGCTCTAGCTATAGAAATTCTTTGCTTTTGACCCCCTGAAAGCCTTACCCCATTTTCACCAACTAAAGTATCATATTTATTTGGTAGTTTATTAATGAACTCATCTGCGGCAGCATACTTACATGCTTCTTCAATATCTTTTTGTGTTGCTGTGGAGTCCGCGTAAGCAATATTATTCTTAATTGAGCTGTCGAACAAAATAACATCTTGGCTTACTAATGATATTTTGTTTCTTAAGGATTTCAGATTGATATTTTTTATGTTTTGATTGTCTATTTTAATTATACCATCTTGAGGGTCATAAAATCTTGGTAAAAGATTAATTATAGTGCTTTTTCCAGCACCACTCTTGCCAACTAAAGCTGTAACTTTGTTTCCTTCTATTTGTAGATCAATATTATTTATAGCTTTTTCAGCTGTAGTTTCATATTTAAAACTAACATTTTCAAATACTATATTACATTCTTTAATTTTCAGTTCTGGTAGATGATCTTCATTTTTTATATTTATAGGTTTATCTGTTATAGAAAAGATTCTTTTTGCTGCCGCAGCTCCTTGGTAAGCAACCATGTTTATAGTAGCTAAAGATCTAATCGGCTGATAGGCTAACATCATTGCTGCCAAGAAAGAAAAAAAATTATTAATCCCAAGCTCCCCTGCATTAATCAATTTCCCTGAAAAGAAGATAAATCCTGCTATCATAATTCCAGTTAAACCTTCCATAATCGGAGTAGCTCTGAGCATAATAGATTGAATTTTAATATTTTTGTTTACTAAATCTGTGATTACATTATTAGCATTTTCACTTTCCTGATTTTCTTTTTGAAAAATTCTAATCATTCTAGATCCTCTTAAGATATCAGATAAAAATGAAACTAAATTTCCGGATAATTTACTGGCTTGAAGAGTAGCTTTACCAACCTGCTTTCCAAGGTTTTTTGCTAGTCCTCCAGCAAGAGGAATCATAAAAATTGCAAATGAGGCTAATTTCCAATTTTGATAAAACATTAGCCCAACTAATAAAATAACTGAAAAAGAGTCTTTCATTAAGTTTAGGACACCGGTACTAACCAAGTGTGAAACTTGACCAGAGTCGTACTGTATATTAGAAATATATCTTCCCGAATGCCTGGAATCTAAAGTTTGAATATCTGAAAATAAAATTGATTTTGCAATTCTTTTTTGTAATTCTCCTGCAATTCTTTCTCCAACAATATTAATATTTGTTCTAGCAAAATATAGGGATACCCCCTTAGCTCCGAATGTAACAATTATAGCAATAGGTATTACCCAGGCAAGCGTTGCGTTCTTATCTATAAATATTTTTTTAACTGCCGGATCAAGCAACCAAGCTATTGCTGATGTAGTTCCCGCGATAACTATTGATAATATTAAACATAACAATATTCTCTTTAAGTGGAATCGTATATGTTCTTTATAAAGTCTTGTTAGAATAAGCTTTAATTCTTGAAATTTCATAATTTAAGAAAAAAGAATTGTTGTGAACATGAAAATACCAGAGTAGTTATTTACTTTAAAAGCCTTTAGGCAATTCATAGGATTATTTTCACTAAAAATTTTTATCTGATAAATTAAGCTAATCGAAAACATCAAAATAAAAAAAGTTGATAAATTAATTCCAATATTTGTTTTGAAAACATAAACTATCAATAAAAAAGTAATTAGATAACATGCTCCAACAAAAAGTTTTATATTTCCTTTAAATTTTATAGCAGTAGATTTTATTCCTATAATTTCATCATCTGCTATATCCTGTACTCCATAAATGGTGTCATAACCCAATGTCCAAAATATGGCTGATAAATAAAGCAGGACAATTTCAAAAGATATTTGATCTAATAATGCCGTATAACCCATTATCATGCCCCAATTAAATGTTAGACCAAGAAACAATTGAGGCCAGTATGTTATTCTTTTCATAAAAGGGTACGAAAAAGCTAACAGCATCGATCCGAGACCTAAATAAATTGTTTTAAGATTAAATTGAATTAAAATTAAAAAAGCTATCAAACAAAGCATCAAAACATAAATAATTGATTGTTTAATTGAAACCTTGCCACAAGCAATAGGCCTTAGTTTAGTTCTTTGAACTTTTTTATCGAAATCTTTATCTACAATATCATTAAATATACATCCTGCGCTCCTCATAAGTACTGAGCCTAAAAAAAATAAAAAAATATAGTATAAGAAAATATTTAATTCTTTATCTAACCCATATCCATAAGCTAAACCCCAAGAGCATGGCCAAAATAAAAGCATATAGCCTATAGGTTTATTTAATCTTGTTAATTCAATAAATATTCTTAAATGTTCCATGAAATATGACTTGTAAATATCAAACACTATCTACATAATCAATTTGATTCGCTATGGATATAGATTACACAGTTGCAGCCTTAATGTTTCCAGCTATACCTCTAATGATGACTATGTATAGTAATAGGTTTCACACACTAAGTGCTCTTATTAGACAGATACACGATCAGTATACATTTGAAAAAAAAGTTCCTCCAGAATGGGAAAATCAATTACATGTTTTAAACAAAAGAGCAAATTTACTAAAATATGTAATGGGTTTCGGAGCCTTTGGATTTCTTTTTAATATGACAACAGTTTTAATGCTTTATGTTAATACCCTGCAAGTAGCTCGTTTAAATTTTGCAGCCTGTTGTGTTTGTATGATAATTTCTATTTTTTTATTCTTGCAAGAAATAAGACTTTCCAATCAGGCTTTAAAATTTCATTTAAGCGACATGGATTCTATGAAGAAAGACTTATAATTCAATTAGTTTCCTGAAGTTTTTTTTTAAATAATGATATGCCGTTATTTATCTTATATTTATACGACTCTTTAAAAGTTTTTAATTGCCAGCCTTCCATTCTAGAAGTAATTTCCTCTAAATTTTTAATTTTCCACTCTTTTTTTGTATTTTCATTTTTCCATATTTTTTTTTCATCATTAGTTCTTGCACATCCATAACAATAACCAGTTAATGGATCAGTTTTACAAATACTTATACAAGGTGATATAATTTTATTTTCCATTAGGGAACTATTATGGCTGGACCAGTCAGTTTTCTAGACTCTAAATCTTGATGAGCTTGTTTTGCTTCTTCTAAATTATATTCCTTAAATATTTTTATTTTTATCATTCCAAATTTTATTTTTTCAAATATTTCATCGGCTCCTTTTTGGATTTCATTTCTGCTTGTGAAATAATGCCCAATAGTTGGTCTTGTCAAAAAAAGACTTTTAGATTGTATATCTTTTGTAACATTCACGGGATCTAAAGGTCCCGAAGCATTTCCAAAACTTATCATCATACCTCTTGGTTTTAAGCATGCTATTGATCCTTTAAATGTATTTTTTCCAACTCCATCAAAAACTGCAGAAACTCCATTATTATCCGTCAATTTCATAACTTCTTTTGCAAAATCATTTTTTGAATAATTAATAACGTTCTCGTATCCATTTGCTTTAGCAATTTCAATTTTTTCGTCTGAACCTACAGTACCGATAACTTTTGCTCCAATGCTTTTAGCCCATTGAGCGAATATTTGACCAACACCACCAGCTGCAGCATGAAACAAAATAGTTTCATTAGGTTTTAGCTTGTAAGTCTTAGTTAATAAATAATTAGTAGTTAAACCTTTTGTCATTAATGTTGCTGCTAATTTATGTGAAATCCATTCAGGAATTTTTACTGCAATTTTCGCTGGTATTATTCTTTGTTGAGAATAAGCTCCTATGGGCATGGATGCATAAGCAATGTTATCTCCTTTGTTAAACTCTTTAATATTTGAACCAATTTCATCAACTTTTCCTGATGCTTCTAATCCTATACCGCTAGGTAAAGGTAAAGGATACAAACCTGACCTATGATAGGTATCAATATAGTTTAACCCAATCGCATGATTGGTAACTTTTATTTCATCTGGTCCTGGTGATTTTATATCCATGTCTTGAATTTCCAAGACTTCGGGTCCACCATTTTTTTTTATAACAATTGATTTAGCCATTATTGAAGAAACGTACTTGAACTTTTAATATTTAGCAAATGTTCCATTATTATAGTCTTGAATGGCTTCAAGTATTTCTGCTTTAGTATTCATAACAAATGGACCACCTCTAGCGATTGGCTCACCAATTGGCTTACCTGCAATAAAAAGGAATTCAGTTTTTTTATTGGCTTTTACTTTAAGTTTATTTCCTCTCCCAAGTAAAATTAAATTGGAGTCCTGAGTTTTATCATGTTCTTTTTCGCCAATTTTTAGTTCACCTTTTAGCAAATAAATAAAAGAATTATGTTCCTGAGGAACTTCACATTTAAATTCCTTTTTTTCATTTAGAACAATATGAAAATAAATTGGTTCTACGTTATGATTTTTTTGAGGACCCTCAGCGTTTTCATATTTTCCTGCTATAACTTTTACTTTCTTTTCACTATCTTCGTGAACACCAAGTTCATTACCTTTTATATAAATATACTCTGGTTTATTCTTTTTTAAATTTGCTGGCATATTAATCCAGAGTTGGAAACCTAATAGTTTACCTCCTGACATAGCAGGCATTTCAGAATGAATTATCCCTCTTCCGGTTTTCATCCACTGGACATCTCCGGGAACCATCTTTCCTTTTGAGCCTGTGCTATCTTCGTGTTGGAACTGGCCGTGCAACATATAAGTTACAGTTTCTATCCCTCTATGAGGATGAGGAGGAAATCCAGCTACATAATCGTCCTTATTTTCAGATCCAAATTCGTCAAGCATTAAAAATGGATCAATATAATCTGCTTCTGGAGTGCCAATGCTTCTTTTTAATTTAACACCAGCGCCATCTGATGCGTTTAGAGCTTTAACTATCTTTTTAACTTCAATTTGAGTCATTATAAATAATAACGCTTAAATTAAATCTAGTAACTGCGTTAAATTGTTTATCTCATTTTTAGGTTTAAAATCTAAATTATCAAAAACTGCATTATTCCTATTAACCCAAACAGAGTTATAACCATAGTTTCCAGATCCAGAAACATCCCATGTATTAGCACTTAAAAATGTTACTTCTTGAGGTTTAATCTTATATTTTTTTAAGGGTAAATTATAAACTTTTGCATCAGGCTTATAAACTTTTACGGATTCAATCGAGAAAATATCGTCAAACAAATCTTTCAAGTTATTGCTTTGAACTAATCGATCTAGAAGAGCAGGGGTTCCATTTGAAAGTATAGCAAGTTTAAAGTTTTTCTTTTTTAAATTTTCTAGAACATTCTTAACTTCAGGATATGGAGATAAAACTTTATAAAGATTTAGTAGATCATTTTTCATACCCATATCGATCCCAAAAACTTTCATTGATTTATCCAAACTATCCTCTGTAATTTGCCAAAAATCCTTATGTCTTTTCATTAAACTTCTTAGCCATGTATACTCTAATTGAGTTGTTCGCCAGAAATTTGCAAAGCCTTCCCATTTATCTCCAATTTTATCTTTGCATTTTTCAGCAGCAGAATTTACATCAAATAATGTACCGTAAGCATCAAAAACTACAGATTTAGTTTTCATTTTTTATTGTGAGAGCCGTCACACAAAGGAGGATCATCAGTTTGTTTACAAGTGCAAAAAAAAACTTTCTTTGATTGTTCAGCTTTATAAGTCTTTGGACCAAATTTTGATCCATCATGTGACCCGTCACAAAAAGGTTGTTTAGAACTTTTTCCACAACTACACCAATAATAAGATTTTCCCTCTATTACGTTTACTCCGATTGGAGCATTTCCCGCTCTCTCTCCTTTTTGCATTATTATTCCTTTCTTTTATAATTAATTAAAAACTGTTTTTATTGTATACACAATATATGAGCAACATAAGATTATATTATCCTAATAGTATAATTGAAAACACTACTTCCCTATTGTCAAAAGATCACACACATTATGTAGCTAATGTGATGAGACTAAAACGTGGCTCAAATATAAACTTTTTTAATCAAGATGGGGAATGGGTTAGTGAGGTAATTTTTTTAGAAAAAGATAGAGTTGAAGTAAAGTTTTTAAATAGATTAAAAGAGTCTTTAAAACCTTCAAACATAGAACTAGCAATTTGTTTGGTTAAAAAAAATCCTATGGAGATAATTTTACAAAAATCCACTGAACTAGGAGTAAGTAGAATTACTCCAATTTTATCTGAACGAACTGAAATTAAAGAATTAAATTATGAAAGGGCTAAAAAGATTGTTATTGAAGCAACCGAACAATCAAATCAATTCTGTCCACCTGAAATATCAAAAATAATCAAACTTAAAGATTTTATAAATAATCTTAACGGCTCAAACAAACTTTTTTTTGCAGATATCAATTGTAAAGACAAATTAAAAAAAGAGGATATTAAAGGTGAAAATTTAAAGACCTTACTTATTGGTCCCGAAGGTGATTTTTCACCTGATGAAAGAAAAATGATTTTAGAAAACAACAAAACAATTTCTTTTTCTCTCTCAAAAAATATTTTAAGAACGGAAACAGCTACAATTTCTGCTCTTTCCCTAATAAATCATTTTTTCGAATTATAAAATTTTTTTAATTATCTTTAAAGACTCTTCAATATTATTATAGTGAGTAATACGATTAAAATATTTTCCATTCTTTAATAAAATAATTGGTGAGCTATGATCTACAGTATAGTTTCCGTCTTCTGAAAAAATTTTTTCACTTTTAATACCCCAAGATTTCGAGAGAAGAAAAATTTTTTCTGACTCTCCAGTTATGCCAATAATTTTATTTTCAAAAGAACTTAAATAATTTTTCATTTTTTCTGGAGTATCTCTTTCTGGATCAATGCTAATAAAAAATATCTTTAAAGTTTTTTTCTCTTTTTCCAACTCATTTAAGATATAAGTCAATTTATTTAAAGTCATTGGACATACATCAGGACAATTTGTAAATCCAAAAAAAAGTGCTGTAGCTTGATTTTGAAAAGATTTTTCTGTGATAATATTATTGTTTACATCTTTAAGTGAAAATGAAGACCCTGTGATTGATGCGACATATTCATCTTTTTTATCTTGAACAGATAAAATTATTGGTAACATGATAAACAAAAAGATAACAAAGCAACCTATAAGAATTGATATAGATGTTTTTATTTTCATTAGTGGTATAATTAATCATTATGTCTAAAATTATAAAGAAATTATTTGGCGCACTGGTCGAAAAGCCTTGGGAAGAAAATCAAGTAAATATAGACAATCGACATGTAGGCAGTACATTTAAAGGAGTTTCCTCTTATGTATCAGCCGTGATTGTAATTTTTGGAGTTAGCACCGTACTCTTTAGTCTTATAGTTACTGCCTATCTTTACTCTATTCCAGGTGGGCAAGATACAATGTTTCTTTTTAAACCAAATTTGTTTTGGTTTAATAGTTTCGTTTTAATTTTAGTGGCTTATATTTTTAGGAAAATTACAAACGATTTAGAAAGCAAAAGAACATCAAAAATAAAAAGAAACCTAATCCAAGTTGGTGCTTTAAGTTATCTATTTTTGATTGGTCAAATATTATTGTGGTTTCAATTAATGGAAGATGGAAAATTTGTTTCTACCAATTCTTATTTCACTTCTTTTTATTTTTTTACTGCTCTTCATGGACTTCATCTTCTAGGAGGGTTATTTTTTTGGGGAAAAGTTTGTTCTAAAATTCTTAAATTAGATGAAAAAAAAATTTTAGATGAAAAGAATAAAGTAGAAGCTTTATCTCTTTATTGGATGTTTTTACTAATTATTTGGTTAGTTTTTTTTC
The DNA here is from genome assembly GCA_902519635.1 of uncultured Pelagibacteraceae bacterium. The sequence goes on along the minus strand of CABYKW010000005.1, from coordinate 825 downwards.
TAGTTGTTTATGTTTTTAATGATGCAGTTATTGCTTGGTGCAAGGAATTAATTTCTTAAAACTTAATTTAAAGAAATAGTACGAGTATAGATCCTAAAAGAGCAATTATTAATAATAAAAAATAAATAGACCTTAAGTATTTTTTGATTTCAGGTTTTTTTTCTTTTTTTGAGAAGGCCCCAGCTCCCAATGATATAACAATAAAAAAAAGGAAGACTAAAGAAAGTATAGTTATTAAAATTCCCAGTTTTCCGATCATTTTTTGTAATTGTATAACCCTTTTAAGACATTTTGTCCCTAGGTTAAAGCGACCTTTTCTTTTATAAGATTGGTTGAATGTTTACAGGTCTCGTATTTTTAGCAGTGATAATTGGGTCTATTGTTTTTCACGTTTGGACTCCATGGTGGTGGACTGATATCGCCTCAAATTGGAGTGCAATGGATGACACTATAATTTTAAGTTTTTGGATTGGCGGTGGAGTATTCATTTTAGTTTGCCTCTTTATGGTCTATTGTATTTTTAGATACCAATATAAAGAAGGACGTAGATCAGAATATAAACCTGAAGATAAAAAATTAGAAAAAGGATTAACTTGGTTGACAACGATTGGTGTTGTAGCTCTTCTTGCGCCTGGACTTGTTGTGTGGAATAATTATATAAGAGTGCCCGATAATGCTATTCAAGTAGAAGTGATGGCATGGCAGTGGGGTTGGAAATATAGATTACCAGGACAAGATGGAAAACTTGGAGCTTCTAACAACAGAATAATAAGCGATGATAATCCTTACGGATTAAATATTGATGATCCAAATGGAAAAGATGAC
>CABYKW010000004.1 GCA_902519635.1 uncultured Pelagibacteraceae bacterium | reverse complement strand
ACTCTTCGTGAATTAATACAAATTTTTTAATTTTTTCTATTAAAGTTAAACTTTTATTTATATTTTCAATTATAAGTTTAATTTGATCATTATTAATTTCTTTTTCACCTACAATTAATGCAACTAAATAATTCTTTTTATCTCCATAAACAAAAGATTGTTTAATATTTTCATTCAAACATAAAATGTTTTCTATTTTACTTGGTGAAATATTATCTCCACCAAGATTAACAATTATATCTTTTTTTCTATCAGTAATTTTTAAATAATTATTATTATCTAGTTCTCCTATATCTCCAGTATGTAACCATCCGTCTTTAATTACTTTTTCAGTTTCGTCTTTTAAATTCAAATATCCCAACATTACATTTTCACCTTTAATTAAAATTTCACCATCTTTGGCTATCTTAATTTTGTTTGTTCTAAATGGAGGTCCTACTGTTTCAACTTTTACTAAATCTGGCAAATTACAGCTTACAACTGGGGAGGCCTCAGTTAAACCATATCCTTGGAGAGTGGGTAAACCTGCTGCATTTAAAAACTCTCCAATATTTTGATCCAGAGCACCCCCACCCGAAACAAAAGCCTGAAGGTTTCCACCAAATTGTCTTCTGATCTTTTTTCTAACTAATTTTTCACATAAAAAATTTACGATTCTTTCATTGAGGCTAAGTTTTTCTTTTTTAAGTAATTTTTTTCCTAAAAGTAATGTCTTATAAATTAAATATTTCTTTAATCCGCTTTGCTTCTCAAAATTCATATTTATCTTTGTATAAAGGTTTTGATAAAATCTTGGCACAGCTGTCATGATTGTTGGTTTTGCTATTCCCATGTTAGAAATTAATTTTTCTAAACTTTCTGCATAAAAAACTTTTGCGCCAACTATGATTTGTATAAATTGAACTGTATGCTCGTATGAATGAGACAAAGGTAACCAAGTTAAAAATATAGGATCTTTTTTTTTTGTTAAAGTTTCCAATAATTCAACAGCACCTTCACAATTTGATAAAATACCGCCATGGCTTAAAATTACTCCCTTAGGATTTCCTGAAGTGCCAGAAGTATAAATTATACATGCAGGCATATTCCTTTTTAAATTGTTATTAATAATTTTTTCATTAACATCTTCATCTAGTATCTCTTGAATTAATAAACTTTCAGTATCAAGTTTTTCATATGATATAATTTTTTTTACATCATCATTAATGAATTTTTTTATCTTATTAAACTGTTCTTGATTAGAAACAAATATCAATGAAGGCTTGCAGTCATTTAAAATATATTCATAATCGTTTGCAGAATAAGTTGTAAAAATGGGAACTGAAATACCTCCGGCATTCATAATAGAGATATCAGTCATTAACCAATAAGGTCTATTCTCAGATAAAATTAAGCACCTGTCACCCTCATTAATTAAAGTTTTAATTTTAGCAGTAAGTTTATAAATTTTTTGAGTGATATCATCCCAATTATAAGTCGGCTTGTCTGATTTTAACCATTTTAAAAACGGTCTTTTACCGTCGACTTCTTGTGTTTTTTTAAAATAAAGTTCAACTAAACTGTTTAATTTGCTTATATCCATAACTTGGTGGGCGAAGAGAGACTCGAACTCTCAAGGTATTGCTACCACCGGATTTTGAGTCCGGCGCGTCTACCAGTTCCACCATTCGCCCTTTATTTAATAATTAATTTAATTGATTTTTCTAACTATTAGAACAAAAATTATCGATGTTACAAACATTATTAGTGCATATGCTGCTGTAGGGACCATAAATATTATATCGTCAAACAACTGAGTAGCAACAACTACGGCTAAAGTTCCATTTTGTAAACCACATTCAAGTGAAATACATTTTCTTTGAGAAACTCCTGATGTAAGATATTTTGCAACATAATAACCAACCAAAATCATAGTTATATTCAAAATAAAAGCTATTAAACCTGCCCTAACTATAAAACTTACTATTCTATCCCACTCCTCCACCCAAATAGATATAAATACAATCAAGAATAAAATTACAGATAATCTTTGAATTATTAAAGTTTTAGAAATTATAAAATCTGTCATTAAACTTCTAACTATCATTCCTAATAATACTGGGATTGTAACTACAAAAAACATTTTAATAGCTATTGAAATCATTGATATTTCTTTTTGTATTGCTATTCCAATTAACTCTGCAGAATTGAAAACGATTAATGGAACGGTAAAAATACATAACAAACTAACAATTGCTGTTAAACTTATTGATAAAGCCACATCACCACCTGCAAATTTAGTTAATACATTTGAGGTTACACCACCTGGGGCTGAAGCAATGATCATAACACCTAAGGCAATTTCAGGAGGAAGCGTAATTATATGAATTAGTATAAAAGCAACTATTGGAAGTAAAATAACTTGACATAAAAAGCCGACAATAAAATCTCTCGGATATTTTGTGACTCTTTTAAAGTCCTCAACGGTTAAACCTAGTCCCAAACCAAACATGATAATTGCTAAAGCAATTGGAGCTATAGATTTTGCTATTTCCATTATTTTACCAGATTTTATAATTTAAATTTTGAATTTTTCATTAAATCAAAAATATCAGTTAAAAATTCAGCAACACTGTGCTGATTTAACAAAAAATTCTCTGAAATTTTACTGTTAAGCTTGCCACCTTTTTTCATTTGATATTCTAAATTTTTATTTTTTTTAATAGCTTTTTGGAAAACCAACCATTTTAATTTTCTAATTACTGTTGCCCTGGGTATTGATGAAATATCAGCTATAGATGAAGCATTTACCCCTCTATCAATTTTCACATCTGCAACATTAGAATAATAACTTTTAAGTGTAATTTCTGAAGTAATTAAATTTCTTTCAGCCGCTTTTGCTAATTGATATTGATGACTAAGACCTATATTCCCCCAGACTACCCAAGTTTCTAGATCCCCAAAAACTTTTCTGTGTCTTGTTAAAAAAGGTATTTGCATCCTAAAAAATCTTAACCAAACTAAAGTAAAATATTTCTTTATAAAACTTTTAATGTAGTCTTTTGATAATGGACTTCCAAACCATGCTTGTCCCTGTAACATTTTTGATTTTTTGTCTATAAAAATTGACAGTAGTTCGATCATATCATTTGGTTTTTGGGTTTCTATTCCTTTCTTATTAAATATAATAGATTTACCCTCTCTTTTTAAAATATCAGCACTTTGTAGTTCATTAACTTTTCTTCTAATTGTTTCTTTGGGGATACTTAGATCATTGGATATTTGAATTAAGTTAATTTTATCAATTATAATACTTTCAGAGTCATAAAATTCATCCATCGATAAAACTTGAAATTTGTCTGATAAAGTCTGCCAATTATTTTTTATTAAATATATTAAAACTACGTACTTATCTAAATCTTTGAAGGATCTATAAGCTCGACTAGTCCAAGCTTGTTGAAATTTACCCCATGTATCCCAGTGGGAAAGTATATTTGATTCAAGACTATCCAAGACTAGTGATTTTTCAAACTTATTTACTAATTTTGTTGGTACAATCTTTTTTGATTTTATATCAATTGGTTCGCTCATATAAGTTAAGCCTTTTTTTAATCGTTGGGGATAATATTAAACTTGCTAGATCCTTGACTATTGTGCATTTTAAATTCATGTTAAAAAAATTATACGATAGATGTGTTGAGCTTGCTAGACATAAATTTTCCAAACCTCTCTTAGGTTTTGTCTCTTTTATCGAAAGTTTCTTTTTTCCCGTTCCACCAGACTTGATGATTGTGCCGATGGTAGTTGCTAAAAGAGAAGATTATTTAAAAATATTCATCATTGCAACTGTAGGCTCTGTATTAGGAGGATTATTTGGCTATATGTTAGGAGTTTTATTTTTAGATGCCTCTATGGTTATTATTGAATTTTATGGTTATGAGGAAAAAGTATTTGAAATGCAAAATGTGATGTCAACTAAAGAGGGTTTTTTAGCTTGGCTTGGAATAATGTTTTTAGCGGGGTTTACTCCTTTGCCTTTTAAGGTTTTCACTATAACAAGCGGGGTAATGAATTATAATCTTCCAGTTTTCTTTTTAATTTGCCTTTTTACTAGGGGATTGCGTTTCTTTTTAGTTGCATATTTTACAAAACTCTTTGGACAAAAATTTGGTGACTTCATAGAAAAAAAAGGCGCACTATGGTTTACGTTAGCAGGAATATTTATTATAATTTTAGCAATTGTCTTGTACATAATCTTTACTTAATGTTTGAAAATAACAGACTTATATTAAACGGTGTTTTAGCTTTTAGTATTCTATCTTTATCGATAGCTTATTTCATTCAATATATTTTAGGACATAAACCTTGTAACTTATGTCTAATTGAAAGAATTCCTTATATAGCTTCAGTAATACTCATTTCTCTATTATTTATTTTGAATAGATTTAAAAAAATTATAGCTATAATTCTCTTTTTATTTTTTATATTTGGAGCAATAATTTCATTTTACCACGTAGGTATAGAACAAGGATTTTTTAGTGAGTCATTTGTATGTAATTTAAGTAGTTCTCAGGATAGTTTGACTACAAAACAACTCCTAAAGCAATTAGAAAACACTCCAGTCAGTTGTAAAGTCGTTACTTTCAGGTTTATAGGTCTTTCGCTTGCTACAATAAATACAATTATATCAGTTTTACTAAGTGGTATTATGTTTAAAGTAATTAGAAATTATGGACAAAACAAATAAGAAAACTTTAGAAGAAATTATTAGAGTAGATCATGCTGGAGAACGTGGTGCTATTAAGATTTACGAGGGTCAATTACTTGCTTTAAAAACATTTAAACAAAATGCTTCCCTTAAAAGAAAAATTGAAGAGATGAAAGAACATGAGAGAGAACACTATGAATATTTTGATAATGAAATTAAAAAAAGAAATATAGAACCTACAAAACTTCTTCCCTTATGGGATATAATGGGCGTAACTTTAGGATTTGGAACCGCTATGCTTGGTGAAAAAGCTGCTATGCTCTGTACAGCCTCAGTAGAAGAAGTTATTGATGGTCATTATAAAGATCAAACATTTAAACTTGGAAAAGACGAAAAAAAATTAAAAGAAAAAATAATTAAATTCAGAGAAGATGAGTTACACCATAAGGATATTGCCTACGATAACGGTGCAACGAAAAAGGGTTTGTTTGGTTTATTAGATAAGGCAATTAAAACTTCATCACGTATTGCTATAACAATATCCGAAAAAATTTAATTAAGGTTCTAATTCAATATCCCAATATAAATAATCCATCCAACTTTCATGCAGAAAGTTTGGAGGAAAATTTCTTCCATTTTTATGTAAATCTTCTACTGTAGGTGCGTAAGGTTTATTGGTTAGTTTTAAATCACAATGTTCATAAAGCTTACCGCCTTTTTTTACATTACAATTTGAACAAGCTGTAACAACATTATTCCAATCAGTAAGCCCACCCTTAGACTTAGGCAGTAGATGGTCAAATGTTAAATCTTTTTTATCTCCACAATACTGACATGTAAATTTATCTCTTAAAAAAACATTGAACCTAGTGAAATTAGGATTTTCTGAAGGTTGAACAAAATTTTTTAATGCAATTACACTTGGCAAACTCATCTCAAATGAAGGACTTCTAATTTTTCTTCTGTAGTTTGAAACAATACTTACTCTGTCTAAGAAAACTGACTTAACTGCATCCTGCCAACACCATAGTGAAAGAGGATAATAGCTTAAAGGTCTAAAATCAGCATTAAGAACTAAAGCTGGACATTTTTCTAGCGGAACTTTATCCAATGAAGAAATAATCATTATTGAAAGCTAACTGAAACAGAAAATTATATCAAGTTATAATTATGTTACACCAAGCAAAATAAACTAATACAAATGTTTTTTGATAAATTGTAAGCCTAAACTAGATCCTTCAGTGGGTATTCTATGTTCACAATTTTTAAAAATTTTTGTTTCAATTTTATAATTATTTTTGATAAAAAAATCTTTAGCCTCTAATAATCCATCAATCGTAACAACTTGATCCATATCTCCATGCATCAAAATAATATTTGGTCTTGAAACAATATTTTTACCTAAATGTTCTAGATCAATAATTTTACCAGAATATCCTATGATCGAATTAATTTTATCTTTTCGTTTAATACCTGTTTGCAAACTAATCATACATCCTTGACTAAATCCACCAATCACAATTTGATTAGCTGATAAACTATTTTTATCTTTAACTTCATCAATAAGTTTATTTAATTTATTTTCAGCAACCAAAGATTTAGATAAAATTTGTTCAGGAGTTTGATCTATTAAATCAAACCATTGAAATCCCGATGGACTTGCATCACACTTTTCTGGAGCGTCTGGACAAATGAATATTGTATCTGGCAAATAAGATTTCCAATAACCTGCTAGAATAGAAATATCTTTTCCATCTCCACCATAGCCATGACAAAGTATTACTGCATTTTTAGGTTTTGTTTTTGATAATGGTTCTAAAATAACTGTATTTAAGGAATATTTCATAATTTTTAAAACTAAATATATTTTTTTAAAATCTTGATAAAATTTTTATCAGTGAAATCAATTTCTCCAACTATTCTTCCAAATTCATTACCATTTTTGTCTATCAAGATGCTTGTTGGCAATCCCCGCATTTTGAATTGTTTTACTAGTTCTAATTTTGGATCAAAATATATATCTAAACTTAAAACACCAATAAATTTGAAAAAATCTTGTGCTTTAAGTCTATTTGGTTTTTCCATGTTTATTGCATAAACTTTAATTTCTGGGTGTAAATGGGTAAGTTTTTCTAGAGATGGCATCTCCCTTCTGCAAGGCATACACCATGTGGCCCAAAAGTTAAGAATCATGATATTGCCTTTTTTATTCGTTAGATCGACGTCTTGAAGATTTAAATCTTTAAATTTAAGTTCTTTAATTGCCTTTGGTTTTTCATAAATAACTACATTTTTTGAAAAATCATCGTTAGCAAAAACAGTATTGCTGATTAAAAATACAAATATTATGTGAATATAGATTTTAAAAGATTTACTAATTTTCATATTAATTTAAATTGAAAATAACATAGTTTATGACAAATAAAAATAAGACAGTTTGGTCAAGCAGATTTAAAAGCTCTACCTCTAAATCTTTTCAAAGAATTGGAGCTTCAATAAACGTAGATAAAAGACTTTACGAACAAGATATTTTTGCCTCAAAAATTCATACTCAAATGTTAATTAAGAAAAAAATTATACCTGTTAAAGAGGGTAAAAAAATACTTAAAGGATTAGAAAAAATTAAAGGACAGATTAAAAAAGGTAAGTTTATTTTTAAAGAAAAATTTGAAGATATTCATTTAAATATTGAAAAAAAATTATACGAAATAATCGGTAACTCAGCAGGTTATATGCACACTGCTAGATCAAGAAATGATCAAGTAGTTACTGATTTTAAGCTTTGGGTGAAAGATTCATCGGTAATTTTGATTAAAGAATTAAACTCTTTAATGAAAAATATTTTAAGTAAAGCAGATAAAAACGTGAGTACTGTAATGCCAGGTTTTACCCATCTTAAAAATGCGCAACCAGTTTCTTTTGCTCATTATCTTTTGGCTTATTATGAAATGATAAAAAGAGACAAAAAAAGATTTCAAAATAACTTAGAATTGATTGATGAGTCACCTCTTGGAGCTGCAGCTTTATCAGGAACTTCTTATAATATAGATAGAAATTTTACTTCGAAAAAATTGGGTTTTAAAAAACCAACAGACAATTCAATTGATACAGTTTCTGATAGAGATTTTGCAATAGACTTCCTTTATGCTTGTGCCGTATGTGCAATGCATTTATCAAGATTAGCTGAAGACTTCATAATATTAAATTCAGATGCTTATCAGCTAATTAGCTTTAATGATAAAATGCTAACTGGTTCTTCTATCATGCCACAAAAAAAGAACCCTGACCCTGCAGAACTTATTAGAGGGAGAACTGGAATAAATTATGGAAAATTAAATTCTATTTTGACAATAATGAAAGGACTCCCAATTTCATATTTTAAAGATTTACAAGATGATAAAACGTTAGTGTTTGAAGGATTTGATACTTTGAAAGATACTTTAATAATGAGCAATGAATTAATTAAAAATGTTAATCCGAATAAAACTAGAATGTTGAATATGGCAAAAACTGGATATACCACAGCAACAGATTTTGCAGATTACTTGGTAAAAGATAAAAAGCTATCTTTTAGAGATGCTTACAAAATATCATCAAAAATTGTTAATTATGCAGAAAAAAATAAAAAAAATTTAGACGAGTTAACTTTGAATGAAATTAAAAAGTTTTATAAACACTTAAATAATAATGTTTTAAAAATTTTAAATGTAAAAAACTCCATGAATTCAAAAAATTCTTATGGAGGAACATCTGAAAGAAATATAAAAAATATGATAAGAAAATACAAAAAGGAACTTAAATGAGATTAATTATTACCCTTATAGTTTTAATGTTTGTATTGGGATCATGCGGAAAAAAATCAGAACCGCAATACCAAGGATCGATTAATAGTTTTACAAAAATAATTTAATATATGTCTTATATAAGATATAAAAATAATAATCTATTTGTGGAGGGTGTCTCTGTAAGAAGTTTAACTTCAAAATTGAGTACTCCGTTTTATCTTTATTCTGAAGGTAATATTGTGGAAAATTACAAGTCTTTTTTAAGTAATTTCAAAAAATCTAACCCATTAATTTGTTTTTCAGTAAAAGCGAATTCAAATATTCAAATTTTAAAAGTTTTAAAAAAAATGGGATCAGGTGCAGACGTAGTTTCAGGAGGTGAATTACTTAAGGCTATTAAATCTGGTATAAAACCAAATAAAATTGTTTTCTCTGGTGTGGGTAAATCAGAGGATGAAATTAAATTAGCAATAAGAAAAAATATTTTATTAATAAATGTTGAATCAGAAAATGAAGCTGTATTAATTAATAAAATCGCAGGTGGGTTAAAAAAAAAGATTGCGATTGGCATCAGACTAAATCCTGATATCAATGCTCCAACACATAAAAAAATTTCTACAGGCAAAGCAGAAGATAAATTTGGTCTTTCAAAAACAAATTTAATCTCATTTTGTCTTAATATAAAAAAATTGAAAAATTTAAAACTCAATGCAATAAGTGTGCATATCGGAAGTCAAATATTAAGTGAAAATCCTTTTAAGAAGACCTTAAAAGTTTTAGAGGAGATAATTGAAAAAACAAAAATTTACTTCAAGTTCGTAGATCTTGGTGGTGGTTTTGGTATTGCATATAAAAAAAGCGATAGAAAAATAAATCTTAAAAACTATTCAAATTTAGTTGAAAAATTTAGAAAAAAATATGACTGTAATATTATTTTTGAACCGGGACGAGCAATTTTGGGTAATACGGCTATTTTGGTAACTAAAGTTCAATATTTAAAAAAAGGTTCTAATAAAACATTTGCAATTTTAAATGCTGGTATGAATGATTTTATGAGAACTGCTCTTTATGACGCTGTTCATAATATTATTCCAGTAATTAAGAATAGTAAAAAAAATAAAGGGCCTTTAGAATTTGTTGGTCCAATATGTGAGACTACTTGCAAATTCATAAAATACAACAAGTACCAAAGACTTAATCAATCAGATTTCGTTGCTATCTCAGATGTTGGAGCTTACGGTTCTTCTTTGTCTTCAAACTATAATACTAAACCTTTTATAGCTGAGATAATTATAAATAAATCTAAAACAAGAATAATAAGAAAAAAACAGGATATTAAAAGTTTGCTTAAACAATAATGCAATTTATAAGATCAATCTTATTTACCATATTATTTTATCTAGCCTTGATATTAGTTTTTATTATAGCTTTACCAACATTAATTTTACCAAGTAAAGCTACTTTAATTTGTGGAAAAATATTAGCGCATGTAATTATATTTTTATTAAGATTTGTACTAGGAGTTAAAGTTACTTTTTCTGGAACAGAAAATTTAAAAAAAAATGAAAGGTTTTTTGTTGCAAGTGCGCATCAATCTTTACTTGAAACATTTATACTCCAAGCTCCTTTACAATATCCTATATTTATCCTTAAAAAGGAACTTTTAAAAATTCCTTTATTTGGTTTGTATTTAAAAAAAATTGGTTCAATAGATATCGTCAGAGACACTACTACAAAAGATAATTTAAATTTTTTTGATAAAATCAAAAATAATATAAAAATTAGTAAAAGACCTCTATTAATTTTTCCTCAAGGGACAAGAGTAAAATTTGGTGAAAGACTACCTTTTAAAAAGGGTGCTGGAAGAATATATGAGGCATTAAATTTGCCTTGCGTCCCCGTTGCTTTAAATACTGGTAAGGTTTGGCCAAAAAATAGTTTTTTAAAACATAATCACGACATTAAGATATCTTTCTTGGAGCCTATTGAGCCTGGAAAAGATAAAAATGTTTTTATAAATGATTTAGAGACAAAAATTTATTCTACTATTGATAATTTAAATTAATTTTATTTTCTTCCAAAGTTTGGTTTGTCTGTTTCTTGACCAGCTTTTATTATCTCTTTTCTCAATTTTCTTGTAGAAGAAAAAATATTGTTTAATTTTTCACCACTTTTGCTCTGAATAGCTTTTTTTATCTCCTCAAGATTTTCAGAAAAACTATTTAAGACTTTTAAAATATTTTCACTATTATCAATAAATATATCTCTCCACATTATTGGATCTGAAGCCGCTATACGTGTAAAATCTCTTAAACCACTAGCACTATATTGGATAATTTCATTTTTAAACTTATCATCATCATTGATGACTGTTCTTACAATACTATAAGCAACAGCATGAGGTAAATGACTTGTTATTGAGAGAACGTGATCATGATCTTCAAATGTCATAAGTTTTACTTTGCTACCAATCGTCTCCCAAAAAATTTTTAATTTATTTATTTCTTTTGTATTATTTTGACTTTCAGTTGATAAAATGCACCATCTATTTTCAAACAACTCACTAAAACCTGACTCTGGTCCACTAAATTCTGTTCCAGCTATAGGATGTGAAGATATCCAGTGCACATGTTCTAAATTTAGATTGCTGATTATCTTATTAATTTCTTTTTTTGCTGAACCAGTGTCAGTTAAAATAACATCTTTTTTTAAATTTGATTTTATAGAAAGTAGAATTTCTTTATAACTACTAAGAGGAGATGAAATGATTACTAAATCTGACTCTTTAACAGATTCAGAAATGTCATTAAAAACTTTAGCTGAGAAATTATTTTTTATAAATGTTGAAGCATCTTTTGATTTATCATAGACGCTTATCTCTTTTGACAATTTTTTTTTATCAATTGCCCGTAATAATGAGGAACCAATTAAGCCACAACCGATAATTGTTATCTTATTAAACATTTAAAATTTTCCTAAGTTTAAAAATTAACTTTTTATTTTCTTTAGTCTTTCCAATAGTAATCCTTAAAGAATTTTTTATTCCATAAACATTCATTGCTCTTACCAAAATACCTGCATTACCTAATTTTTGAAATACTCTCTTTGAACTTATATTCACTCTATCAAAATTTAACAATAAAAAATTTGTTTTACTCTCATTTGTTGCAATTTTCATTTCTTTAAATTTTTTGAATAATATCTTATTCCATTTAGAAATATGATTAACTTCTTTTTTAAGCCAAACACTATCTTGTATAGCAGCAGAAGCAGCAAACAAAGCAGGTCTACTTACATTAAAAGGAGGTTTAATTTTATTTAAAGAATTAATAATCTCTTTAGAAGCATATCCCCATCCCACTCTTAATCCTGCTAATCCATAAACTTTGGAAAATGTTCTGGTAACTAAAACATTTTTATGTCTAGAAAATAACTTTAAACCAGGTAAATAATCTTTTTCTTTTAAATATTCAAAATATGCATCATCAACAACAAGAAGAATATCGCTTCTAAGTTTTTTTCTTAAATAAACTAGTTCCTTTTTGCTTATGTATGTGCCAGTAGGATTATTAGGATTAGCTAAAAAAACTAATTTAGTTCTTCTAGTTACTTTAGAAAGTATTTCTTGAACAGAAATTGTAAAATTTTTCTCTTTTGCATAAATAATTTTTGCTCCATTAATCTTGCTGTAAATTCTGTATATTATAAAACTATATTTAGGAACAATCACTTCATCATTTTTTTTAATAAAAGCGTTGCAAACAAGTTCAAATATCTGATCTGATCCAGAACCAAGTATTATTCTATTTTTGTCTATTTTAAATTTAATAGCTAAAGCTTTTCTCAAAGCGGTGCCATTAGAATCAGGATATCTTTTAAAATTTTTAGATACCTTGTTATATTCCCTGATAGCTTTTGGGCTAGGACCAAGAGCAGACTCGTTGGCAGATAGTTTAATTTTAACTTTTGCTCCTTTAAATAAGCTAAGGCCAGATACATACTTTTGGGCTGTAATTTTTTTCGGTTTTGGTAATCTCATGTCAATTTAATGTATTATATAAAATGTTCGATTATTTCTATAAAACTTTCATCTCATATAAAATTGACAAGTTTAAGATGATTTAGTAAACATTAGAAGCGCTGATTTAACCATATTGCAAGCGCATAATAAATTTAGCTAAAAAGGGGTTCGCCCAGTTTAGCTGGGCTTTTTTTTTGAATGAACTATAAAACTGAAAATATTAAGACCATTAATGTCTCTAAGCCACTTAAATTAGATTGTGGGCAAACTATTAAAGATTTTCCTTTAGCATATGAAACTTATGGAAAACTAAACGAGTCAAAAGATAATGCTATATTAGTTTTCCATGCACTTACAGGGGATCAGTTTGTTAGCGAAATAAATCCTGTAACAAAAAAAGAAGGATGGTGGACTACAGCCGTGGGTCCAGATAAAGCAATTGATACAAATAAGTATTTTGTAATATGTGCAAATGTTATTGGGGGATGCATGGGTTCATGGGGTCCTAAAGAAATAGATAAAAAAACAAATGAACCGTACGGATTAAATTTTCCAGTAATAACTATAAGAGATATGGTTAAAGCACAAGAAACTCTTCTTGATCATCTAGGTATCAAAAAACTTCTGTGTGCTACGGGAGGATCTATGGGTGGAATGCAACTACTTGAGTTTTGTACAATATTCCCAAATAAAACATTTTCAGCAATTCCCATTGCTTGCAGTACAAGTCATAGTGCACAAAATATAGCTCTTAACGAACTTGCTCGACAAGCTATCATGGCGGATCCTGTATGGAATAAAGGAAAATATTTATTAAAAAATGTACAACCTAAAAATGGATTGGCTGTAGCAAGAATGGTAGGTCATATTAGTTATTTGTCTGAGAAAGGAATGCAAGAAAAATTCGGAAGAAAACTTCAAGAGAAAGCAGATTATGAATTTAGTTTTGATGCAGATTTTCAAGTTGAAAGTTATTTAAGACATCAGGGTAGTGCTTTTGTAGAAAGATTTGATGCAAATTCTGTCTTGTATATTACTAGGGCAATGGATTATTTTGATTTATCGAAACATTTTCAAGGTGGCCTTATTGAGGCTTTTAAAAATCAAAAAATAAAATTTTTAGTTATTTCTTTCTCTTCAGATTGGCTTTACACAACAAAAGAAAACAAAGATATAGTAATTGCTCTTAATGCTTCGGGGGCAGATGTCTCTTTTTCAGAGATTAAAACTGACAAAGGTCATGATTCTTTTTTAGTAAATGAGCCGGAATTTCTTAAAACGTTAAAAGGATTCATAGACTCAATGCACATAAAATTTAAAAATGAAAAAAGAATTTAAAGTAATTGCAGATTTATTACCAAAGAATGTAACAGTTCTAGATGTTGGTTGTGGTGATGGTTCTTTAATGAGTCACTTAATTAAAGAAAAAAATATAGAAGCTCGAGGTTTAGAGCTTAAAAAAGAAAATGTTACAAAATGTATTTATAAAGGTCTTCCAGTTATTGAGGGAAATGCAGAAACAGAGCTTCATCAATTTCCAAATCAATCCTTTGATTTTGTAATATTGAGTCAGACACTCCAGGCTTTTTATAATCCTGAAAAAGTTTTAAAAGATTTGTTAAAAATTGGAAAATCAGTGATTATTTCAATACCTAATTTTGGATATTGGAAGGTTAGAACTAGCTTATTATTTTTTGGAAAAATGCCAGTTACAAAAACTTTACCAAACTCTTGGTATAATACTCCTAATCTTCATATGTGCACAATAAAGGATTTTTTTCATTTTTGTTTAGAAAAAAATATTGAAATTAAAAAAGCTGTAGGTGTTAATGAAGATAACACTTCAGAAATTAAAAAAAATAACCTCGAAATAAAAAATTTTTTTTCCAAGCTAGGGATATTTTTAATAGGATGATGTTAAATATAGAAATTATTCCTTGCTTAAATGATAACTATAGTTATCTTCTTTATGATAAAAGCACTGATACAGTTGCAATAATTGATCCATCTGATTTTGCTACTTGCGATAAAATAATAAATAAAAAACACAATAAATTAGATTATATTTTAAATACTCATCATCACTTAGATCATGTTGGAGGCAATCTAAAACTTAAGAAAAAATATAAATCTAAAGTTTTAGGATTCAATTTAGATAAAGATCGTATACCTGGCATTGATGTAGCATTGAAAGATAAACAAAATTTTAAAGTTGGCAATATTTCTTTTGAAGTCATTTTTATTCCTGGTCACACAAAAGGTCATATAGCTTTTTATCTGAAAGATGAAAAAATAGTTTTCACCGGAGACACTCTCTTCTCTTTGGGTTGTGGTAAAGTTTTTGAAGGAACAAATGAACAAATGTTTAGATCTTTAAATAAATTAAAAAATTTACCAATAGATACTAAAATATATTGTGGACATGAATATACAAAAAAAAATCTAGAGTTTTGTCTAGAATATGACCAGAATAATGAATTTTTAAAAAAAAAGAGTAATTGGATTAATTTTAAAATAAATACTAACTCTCCAACTGTTCCAATTTCTATTGGAGAAGAAAAAAAAACTAATATATTTTTAAGATGCGATGAGCCATCAATTAAAGATGCCTTAAATTTAAATAATGCATCAGAGCAAGAAATTTTCTTTAAATTACGTGATTTAAAAGATAGTTTTTAACTTCATTCACCTTGACTTGATAATCCTGCAGGCTATATTGCCCTAAATTTAAAGAAAGATAATTTATGTCATTTGCAATTATAGAAACAGGTGGAAAACAATATAAAGTTTCTGCAAGTAAAATTTTAGAAGTTGAAAAACTAGACGCTGAAATAGGAAAGACCGTAAAGTTTGAAAATGTTTTGCTTCTAAATGATGATAAAAATACAGAAGTAGGTAATCCTAATATTAAAGGAGCTATTGTTGAAGCCAAACTTCTAGATAACGTAAAAGATAGAACTGTATTAGTTTTTCACAAAAGAAGAAGAAAACATTCTAGAAAGAAGAACGGACATAGACAAAGACATTCTAAAATACAAATAACAAAAATTTTATCAAAAGATGGTAAGCTTATAGCCAATGCTAAAGCTTCTGCACCTCAAACTAAAGTTAAAATAAATAAAGAGAAAAAAACTTTAGCAAAAAAGGTTTTAAAAAAATAGAGATTATTTATGGCAACAAAAAAAGCTGGTGGATCATCGAAAAATGGACGAGATAGTAAAGGTAGACGTCTAGGAGTTAAAAGATATGGAGATCAGTCAGTTATTCCAGGAAATATAATTGTAAGACAAAGGGGTACAAAAATCCATCCTGGTGATAACGTAAGTATGGGAAAAGACCACTCTATTTTTTCTCTTGTAAAGGGAAAAGTAAAATTTAAAAAATCTAAATTAAACAGAACTTTTGTTTCTGTAATTCCCAATTAAATCTATAAATAACTCTAGTTATTTATTATATATCCATAATGAAATTTTTAGATCAAGCAAAAATATATATAAAAGCAGGTAACGGTGGCTCTGGTTCAGCTAGCTTCCGAAGGGAAAAATTTATTGAATACGGTGGTCCTGATGGTGGGGACGGCGGAGATGGAGGATCAATTATTATTGAGTCCGATCGTAATTTAAATACTCTAATAGATTTTAGATATGCTCAACATTTTAA
Organism: uncultured Pelagibacteraceae bacterium; assembly: GCA_902519635.1. The sequence continues at coordinate 15,599 of CABYKW010000004.1, read as the reverse complement.
AGCTCAGCATGGAAAACCTGGAAGTAAAAAAAATAAAACTGGAGGCAACGGTAAAAATTTAATTTTAAAAGTTCCAACCGGCACACAAATTTATGAAGAAGATAATAATACCTTAATTTATGATTTTACAAAAAATAAAGAAAAATATTTAGTAGCCTCTGGAGGTAAAGGAGGTTTGGGCAATGTTAGATTTAAAAGCTCAACAAATAGAGCTCCAAGAAAAAAGACAAATGGTAAAATTGGAGAAGAATTTTGGATTTGGTTACAACTAAAAATAATTGCAGATATAGGTATTATAGGACAGCCTAATGCAGGAAAATCTAGTTTACTTGCAGCCTTAACTAGAGCAAAGCCAAAAATTGCTAATTATCCATTTACCACTATTAACCCTAATCTAGGAGTTTCATATTACGATGGAAAAGAAATAACTTTAGCGGATATACCTGGACTAGTTGAAGGTGCACACAGAGGTGTAGGGTTAGGTGATAAATTCTTGCGACACATAGAAAGATGTAAAATGCTGTTACACTTAATAGACTTATCAGAAAAAAATTTAATTAATAGTTATAAAAAGATTAAACTCGAACTTTCTTCATATGATAAGAGCTTAGATAAAAAAAAGGAAATAATTTTCTTGAATAAATCTGATTTATTAAAAAAAGATGATATTGATAAAAAACTAAAAGAATTTAAGAATAAAATTAAATCAAAGTGTGAAGTGATTTCAGTTTTTTCAAATAAAGACATTCAAAAAGTAAAAAAATTATTGATAAAAAATGTTAATTGATAACTCAAAAAAAATAGTAATAAAACTTGGTTCATCCACAGTTGTTGATAGTAAAGGCAAATTTAAAAAAAAATGGGTAACAAGCTTAATTAAAGATTTAAAAAAATTTAGAGGAAAAAACGATTTGGTAATTGTATCTTCAGGAGCAATTGCATTAGGTCAAAATTATCTTAAAATTAAAAAGAAAAAAATTAAATTAGAAATGAGTCAAGCTATTGCAGCTGTTGGTCAAATCCATTTAGCAGGAGAATTTCAAAAATTATTTGACAAATATAAAATTAAAACAGGTCAAATACTAATAAGTCCAGATGATACTGAACAACGTAGAAGAGCATTAAATGTTAGAAGAACTTTTGATAACTTATTTAAACTGAAAGCAATTCCAATCGTTAATGAAAATGATACCACAGCTACAGCAGAAATTAAGTATGGAGATAATGATAGATTGGCAGCAAGAGTTGCTCAAATTGTTGGAGCTGATACTCTTATTATTCTATCTGATGTAGATGGACTTTATGACAAATCTAAAAAAATCATCAAAACTGTTTCTTCAATTGACTCAAATATTAATTCATTGATTGATAATAAAAAAAATCTTTATGGCTCTGGCGGGATTAGTACAAAATTAGATGCTGCTAAAATCTGTATAAATGCAGGATGTAATATGTTTATTGCAAATGGTAAAAAAGATAATCCAATTAGCAATATGATTAAAAATAAAATTTACACACACTTCATTCCAAAAATTTCTAGTTTGGATGCTAGAAAAAAATGGATCATTAGTTCTTTGAGCTCTTCTGGTAAAATATATATTGATCAAGGGGCAGCCCGAGCTTTAAATAAAGGTAAAAGTTTACTTGCAGCTGGTATTGTAAAAGTAGAAGGTGATTTCGAAAAAGGAGAAAATATACTTATAGTAGACGAAAATAATAATAATCTTGCCAGAGGTTTGTCTTCATTTGCATCATCTGAAATAAATAAAATAAAAGGAAAACAAAGCAAAGAAATAGAAAATATTTTAGGATATCTAAGTAAATCTGAAATAGTTCACAAAGATGATATGGTAAAATTATAAAATGAAATATTTAAATGATATAGGTTTAAATGCTAGAAAAGCTTTTGAGGAACTAAAAACTGTAAATCATAGTAAAATCAAATCAGTTTTAAAGAATTATAATTCAGCTATTTTAAAAAACAAAAAAAGAATAATTAAAGAAAATCTTAAAGATGTTAAAAATGTAAAAAGAGAACATTTAGTAGATAGATTAATTTTAAATGATAAAAGAATTGATGGAATTAGAGACTCAATTAATGAAATAGCTAAATTTAAAAATCCAGTTGGTCGAATATTAGAGAAATGGCAAAGACCAAATAAACTTAAAATTAAAAAAATTTCTACTCCTATAGGAGTTGTAGGTATAATTTATGAAAGTAGGCCAAATGTTACAGCAGATGTAGCGGCTTTATGTTTAAAATCTGGAAATTGTTCTATTTTAAGAGGAGGATCAGAAGCTTACAATTCCAATAAATTGCTTGCTAATCTTTTTCGTGATTCATTAAGTAAAAATAATATAAATAAAAACTGCGTTCAATTTATAGAGAAAAAAGAAAGAAGAATTGTTGATTTGCTTCTATCAAAAATGAGTAATTATATTGATGTAATTGTTCCAAGAGGAGGCAAGGGATTGGTATCAAAAGTGCAAAAATTTTCAAACATTCATGTTATCGGTCATCTCGAAGGGTTGTGTCACATTTATGTAGATCAAAAATCAAATATATCAATGGCAAAAAAAATTATTATTAACGCAAAAATGCGAAGAACAAGTATTTGTGGTGCCTTAGAAACTTTATTAATTCATGAAAAAGCATTGAATACTCACGGAAAAAAAATAATAGACTCATTAATTTCTTCTGGATGTGAAGTCCGTGTAGATAAAAAAATTAATAAACTTTTTAAAAATAAACTTAAAAATGCAAAAGAAATTGATTGGAAAACTGAATATTTAGATAAAATAATATCTATAAAAACTGTTAAAAACGTTAAAGATGCTGTTAATCATATTTTAAAATATGGAACTATGCACACTGATAGCATTATTACAAATAACTCAAAAAATGCAAAAATATTCTTAGATGGAGTGAATAGCTCTATAGCAATGCATAACGTTTCAACTCAATTTGCAGATGGAGGTGAATTTGGATTTGGAGGAGAAATTGGAATCTCTACTAATAAACTTCCTCCGAGAGGCCCCGTTGGAATTAATCAACTAACCTCCTATAAATATATTGTATCTGGAAAAGGAATTGTTAGACCATAATTAATGATAGAACCTATCAGAAACTCAATTGGTATTTTTGGCGGAAGTTTTGATCCACCACATAAAGGACACGTAGAAATTTCTAAAATTAGTTTAAAAAAAATAAAACTTACAAAAATTTATTGGATTGTTACAAAAAAAAATCCTTTCAAAAAAAAACCTTTTTTTTCACTAAAACAAAGAATATCAAAATGTAAAAAAACTGTAAAAAAATATAAAAAGATTAAAGTTTTGTATTTAGATAATAAAATTAAATCTCCTCGTACAATTAATGTAATAAATTACTTTAGAAAGATAAAAAAACAAAAAAACTTATGCTTAATTTTAGGTTCGGATAACTTATTAGACTTTCATAAGTGGACAAATTGGAAAAAGATAGTTAAATTAACAAAATTAATTGTTTTTTCTAGGAAAGGATATGATAAAAAAAGTAAGGAATCTAAAGTTGTGAAATATATTAATAAAAAAAACATTGTCTATATAAACAACAAATTAATCAATATTTCCTCATCAAATATTAAAAAAAATTATTTAAAGAATTTTTAATGAAAATAGTAGATGTAAAAAAAAATATAGAAAAAATTTTAGATAATAATAAAGCCACAAATATTACTTCCATCAATTTAAAAAATAAATCTTATATAGCAGATTATATGATTATTGCTTCGGGTACTTCTTCAAGACATTTGCAAGCTCTTTCAGAAATTCTTGTTATAGAGCTAAAAAAAATAGGATTATTAGACTGCCGTATCGAAGGAAGAGAGAGCAATGATTGGAAATTAGTTGATACGAATGACATCATAATCCATATTTTTCATCCTGAAAAAAGAAAATTCTATGACTTAGAAAAAATGTGGTCAGAAGAGATACCCAAAGAAAAGGCAATAGTATGAAAAAAATTATTTTTTTAATTATATTATTTTTTAATTTAAATTTTACATATTCTTACTCAAGCAATGAACTTTACAAAAAAATTGATCTTTTTGGAGAAGTTTTAGAAAAAATTAAAAAAGATTATGTAGATGATGTTAATCAATCCGAAGTTATGGACTCTGCTATTAATGGTGTTCTTCAATCGCTTGATCCATACTCTGCTTATATGAGTCCTGAATTATTTAAAGAAATGCAAACGGATACTCGAGGAGAATTTGGAGGGCTAGGAATTGAAATAGGCATGGAGTCTGGTGTGGTTAAGGTTATATCTCCAATTGATGATACGCCAGCAGCACAAGCAGGAATAAAAGCTGGAGATTACATAGTAAAAATAGGTGATGATCAAGTTCAGGGAAAATCTTTAATGGAGGCTGTCAAATTAATGAGGGGTCCTGTAGGAACTTCTATCAAACTAACAATTAGACGAAAAAATGTAAAAAAACCTTTAGAATTTAATATTACTCGAAAAGTTATTGAAGTTAAATCAGTCAATTCTGAAATATTAGGAAAAAATAAAGACTTAGGATACATAAGGCTTAAGTCATTTAACGAAAACACCGATAAACAATTCCTAGAAATCGTAAAAAAATTTGAAAAAAATTTAAAAATTGAAGGTTACATTTTAGATTTAAGAAATAATCCAGGAGGATTGTTAACTCAAGCTATCAATATTACAGATTTTTTTTTAGATGACGGTGAAATAGTTTCAACAAAAGGACGTAAAGCTTCTGAGACAAGAAAATTTTTTGCAAGAAAAGGTGATGAAATTAAAGGTAAACCTATAATAGTTTTAATTAATAATGGGTCTGCCTCAGCCTCAGAAATATTTGCTGGAGCGCTAAAAGACCATAAAAGAGCAATTATTTTAGGAGAAAATTCTTATGGTAAAGGTTCTGTTCAATCAATTATTCCTTTACGAAACGGAGGAGGAATAAGGCTTACAATTTCTAAATATTATTTACCGTCAGGAAATTCTATATCTGAGGTCGGGGTTTCTCCAGATATAATTGTAAAAGAAAAAGAAGATAATTTTAAAATAAATACAGAGAATGATAATCAATTAAATTACGCATTAAAATTATTTAACTCTTAAAATGACTGAAAAGAAACTTCCCTTAAGAATTGGTGTAGGTGTAATAGTTTTAAATAATGAAAATAAAATTTTTGTTGGTAAACGTAAAGATAATCCTGTTAACAAATGGCAAATGCCTCAAGGTGGTGTTAATGATAATGAAAATTTTCTAAACGCAATGAAAAGAGAATTGAACGAAGAAACAAGTATTAAGAGTATCAAAATTTTAAAAGAGTTAGATGAATGGTTTGAATACGAATTACCCAAGAATCTTTTAGGTATTGTTTGGAAGGGAAAATTCAGGGGACAAAAACAAAAGTGGTTCATAGTCAGATTTACAGGAAAGGAAGATGAAATCAGCTTAAAAACAAAACATCCAGAGTTTATAGAATGGAAGTGGATAGAAATGAATGAGCTTCCAAAAGTAATTGTCAATTTTAAAAAAAATGTTTATGAAAAATTACTTATAGAATTAAAAAAATTTATTGATTAATAGTTTTAAGCGTATCAATTTTGTATGATAATAAATATTTTTCTTTATCACTAATTTCATCCTTGCTTATTTTTTCTTCAGATTTTTTTATAATTATATCTATAGAATTTTTATCTAAACTATCCAAGCTTTTTGCAGTTGAAGTTAATATTAACAAGTTGTTATTTAAAAATTCTACTGTTCCATCTTCAATAAAAAATTTTTTTTCTCCACTATTTTCTTTAATTATTATTAAACCAGGTCTTAAAAATGTAATTAAAGGTATGTGATCTTTCAATATTCCCATTTGACCTTCATATGATGGGATCGTCACTTCAGTTGTCTCTGATTTTAAAATTGATTTATCTGGACTAATAATTTCTACAGTAAAATTCTCTGACATAGCTATTTATTGTCTTTAGACATCTTTTCTGCCTTTTCTACAACTTCTTCTATACCGCCAACCATATAAAATGCAGCTTCAGGTAAATGATCATACTCACCTTTACAAATTGCATCAAAACCTTTTATTGTTGAATCTAAGTCTACCAACTTACCTGGTGAACCAGTAAATACCTCTGCAACAAAAAATGGTTGGGATAAAAATCTCTGAATTTTTCTTGCTCGGGCCACTGTTAATTTATCTTCTTCAGAAAGTTCATCCATTCCAAGAATTGCAATAATATCTTGTAAAGATTTATAAGCTTGTAAAATTCTTTGTACATCTCTGGCTACCCTGTAATGCTCTTCTCCTACCACTCTTGGATCTAATATTCTTGAAGTAGAGTCTAAGGGATCTACAGCAGGATAAATTCCTATTTCTGCTATTTGTCTTGATAACACTGTTGTTGCATCCAAGTGAGAGAATGAGGTTGCAGGGGCTGGATCTGTTAAGTCATCAGCTGGGACATAAATCGCTTGAACTGATGTAATAGATCCTTTGTCTGTGGAGGTAATTCTTTCTTGAAGATTTCCCATATCAGTAGCTAATGTTGGTTGATAACCTACAGCAGACGGAATTCTTCCTAGTAAAGCCGACACTTCTGAACCAGCTTGGGTAAATCTGAAAATGTTATCAATAAAAAAAAGTACATCTTGACCTTCTTTATCTCTAAAATATTCTGCTACTGTTAATCCTGTTAAAGCAACTCTTGCTCTTGCTCCTGGAGGTTCATTCATTTGGCCATAAACTAATGCTGCTTTAGAACCTTTCCCATCTGTCTTAATTACTCCAGACTCTATCATTTCATGATACAAATCATTTCCTTCTCTTGTTCTTTCTCCTACGCCCGCGAAAACAGAAAATCCTCCATGTGCTTTTGCTATATTGTTTATCAATTCCATTATGGTTACTGTTTTACCAACTCCTGCCCCTCCAAATAATCCAATTTTTCCACCCTTTGCATATGGCGCCAATAAATCAACTACTTTAATTCCAGTTACTAATTGCTCTGTTTCCGTTGCTTGGTCTGTAAATTTTGGAGCTGGTCTATGTATAGGCCATTTTTCTTTAGTTTTTACCTCACCTTTTTCATCAATGGACTCTCCTACTACATTAATAATTCTTCCAAGAGTTTCTGGTCCAACTGGTACACTTATTGGAGATCCAGTATTAGTTACCTCATCTCCTCTCTTTAATCCCTCTGTAGCATCCATTGCTATTGTTCTTACATCATTTTCCCCTAGGTGTTGGGCAACCTCTAGAATTAATTTGTTTCCTGAATTATTAACCTCAAGCGCAGTATAAATTTCAGGTAAATCACCATCAAAGTTTACATCGACAACTGCACCAATAATTTGCGTTATTTTTCCTTTTTTGCTCATAGCTATAAGCTTTCAGCTCCAGATATAATTTCTATTAATTCTTTTGTAATTGAAGCTTGTCTGCTTCTATTATAATTAATTGTAAGTTTATCAACTAATTCTCCAGCATTTCTCGTAGCATTATCCATTGCAGTCATTCTAGATCCTTGTTCACTAGCAGCATTTTCTAAAAAAGCTTTAAAAACTTGAGTTGAAATATTTTTAGGTAATAAATCTTCTAAAATTTCATCTTCTTCAGGTTCAAACTCATACGAAGTCAGACTTTCTTCTTTATCTTTTGATGGGTTATTTTCTGCTGGAATAATTTGTTGAGCTTGCGGAATCTGTGTAATTACATTTTTAAAATTATTATAGAATAAAATACATTTATCAAATTGATTTTGTTTAAATAAATTTATAATTTCATTTCCTATTGTTTCAGCTTCGCTAAAAGTAATTTGTTTCTTGTTTTTAAAACTAAATTTTTTAATTACATATTTTCCATATTCTCTTTTAATCTGATCCAAACCTTTAGTTCCTACTGTAATTATTTTTAGTTCTTTTCCTTCGCTTAAAATCTTTTCAAACTTTGTCTTTGCGAGTTTACAAATGTTAGAGTTAAAACCGCCGCACAATCCTCTGTCTGCTGTTAATACCACGCATAAATTGATTTTATCTTTTCCTGTGCCTACAAGAAGCTTTGGAGCATTTTCTGGATCATTGATTGATTTCGTTAAATTAAGAATTATATTTTGCATTTTTTGACTGTATGGTCTGCCTTTTTCAGCATTTTCTTGTGCTTTTTTCAATTTAGCCGCAGCTACCATTTTCATTGCTTTTGTAATTTTCTGTGTAGATTTAACACTTTTAATTCTCTTCTTAAGATCGTCTAAACTTGGCATTATTTATTTCCTTTTTTATATTCATCAATTATTAAGGAAAGATCTTTTTCTATATTTTCTTCAAGTTTTCCTGATGATTCTATAGAATCGATTATTTCAGGTTTTTCTGATTTAATTTTCTCAATGATATCTTGTTCAAATTTTTTTATTTTATTTAATTCAATATCATCAAGAAAACCTTTTACCCCAGTAAATACTGAAATGACCTGCTCAGCTACTGTCATAGGGGAATATTGATCTTGTTTTAAAAGTTCTGTTAATTTTGATCCTCGATTTAACAATTTTTGTGTAGAAGCATCTAAATCTGAACCAAACTGTGCAAAAGCGGCCATTTCTCTATACTGAGCTAATTCTAACTTAATCGAACCTGCTACTTTTTTCATAGCTTTAGTTTGTGCAGCAGAACCTACTCGCGAAACGGACAGTCCTACGTTTACAGCTGGTCGAATTCCCTGGTTAAATAACTCAGTCTCTAAAAATATTTGTCCGTCCGTTATAGAAATAACATTAGTTGGAATATATGCTGAAACATCTCCCGCCTGTGTCTCAATAATAGGTAAAGCAGTTAAAGAACCTCCTCCACTTTTCTCATTTAGTTTTGATGCACGTTCTAACAATCTACTATGTAAATAAAATACATCTCCAGGATATGCTTCTCTTCCAGGTGGTCTTCTTAGTAATAAGGACATTTGTCTGTAAGCAACTGCTTGTTTTGATAAATCATCATAAACAATTAAAGCATGCATACCGTTATCTCTAAAATATTCTCCTATTGTACATCCAGTATAAGGTGCTAAGAACTGTAATGGTGCAGAGTCAGATGCAGTAGCTGCTACTATAGTTGTATATTTTAGAGCACCAGCTTCCTCTAATGTCTTTGTTATTTGAGCCACTGTAGAGCGTTTTTGGCCAATTGCTACATATACACAATATAATTTTTTCTTCTCATCTGAAGAATCATTTATTTTTTTTTGATTTATAATTGCATCAATTGCTACAGCAGTTTTTCCAGTTTGTCTGTCTCCAATAATTAATTCACGTTGTCCCCTTCCAATCGGTATAAGAGAGTCTATAGATTTTAAACCAGTTTGCATTGGCTCGCTAACTGATTGTCTTGGAATAATACCGGGTGCTTTAACTTCAACACGTTTTCTATTTTTACCAGAAAGAGCTCCTTTTCCATCAATAGGATTACCTAGTCCATCAACTACTCTTCCTAGAAGTTCTTTGCCTACGGGAACATCTACAATCGCATTTGTTCTTTTAATTGTATCTCCTTCTTTAATTTTTCTATCATCACCAAAAATAACCACTCCAACATTGTCGCTTTCCAAATTTAGAGCCATTCCTTTAGATCCATCCTCAAATTCAACCATTTCACCTGCTTGAACATTATCTAATCCAAAAACACGTGCGATACCATCTCCAACTGATAACACTTTTCCAATTTCAGAAACTTCTGCTTTTTCACCAAAATTCTTAATTTGATCTTTTAATAGTTTTGTAACTTCTGAAGGATTAATTGTCATATTAGTTTTCTAACATTGTTTGTTTATATTTTTTTAATTTATTTTTAATGGAAGTATCAATCATAAAACTACCTACTTGTAGCTTTAAGCCACCGATTAGTTCTTTATCCACTTGATAGTCAAGTTTTATGGTTGATCCCATTGATTTTGATAAATCTTTGCTTATTTCATCTAGTTCGGTTTGAGATAATTCTTTTGATGAAATTAAGGAAGCTTTTAATTCCCCTCTTTTTTTAGAGCACAATTTTAAAAAACTTTCAGAAATTTTTCTTACAAAAAATATTCTTCTTTTTTCAATTAATAGTAAAAAGAAATTTTTCAAATTTTTAGAAAAGCCCAATTTCTCTGCTACTAAATGAATAACGCTGTTTTGAGCATTTTTGCTTTGAGTAGGATTTTGTATAAAATTTTTTATTTCAGAGCTAGAATTAAATAGAGATTGAAAATTTCTCATATCATTATCAATTTTATCTAGTTCACTGCTCTCTTTAGCCACTTCAAATAAAGCACGAGAATACCTTTCAGATGTTTCGGAAGAGAAAGATTTATTTGTACTCATTTTTAATTAACAGATTTTATCGTGAAATAATGGTGTGGTCGTACCATAAGAGTATAACTTGATCAAGTTACCAATTTTGAATTCAAGCAAAGTTGATCGGATCTACATCAACCCTAAGTTTAATTTTTTGTGAGATTTTAAGCCCATTTAGTACTTTTGTGATTTTTTTTTGCATAAATATTTGATTATCAAACTTTATTAATAACCTTGATCGAAAATTTTTTTTAATTTTCAACAATGGTGAGTCCACTGGCCCTAAAACCTCTATATCTTTTATTTGATTTAATTTAATTTTAATCTCTCTAGCTCCCTGCAAGCTTAAACTTCGGTCTTTTGAGGATATAATGATTGCAATCAATCTTTTAAATGGAGGCAATTTATTTTTTTCTCTTATTAAAAGTTCATTCTTAAGAAGTTCCTCTGATTTATTTTTAATCAATTCATTTAGAGTTACATCAGAAGGAACTAAAGTTTGATAAATTATTAAAGACTCAGAACTAAATCTTCCAGCTCTTCCACTTAATTGATGATAAAGTTGAATATTTTTTTCAGTCGTTCTCAAATCATAACCTCTACCTGAAAAATCAGCATCAATTACTACTATGCAATTTAAATTTGGAAAATTAAAACCTTTTGAAATCATTTGGGTTCCAATTAAAATATCTATTTTTTTTTCATTTATCTTTTTAAATAAATCTTCTGTTTCATGTTTTTTTTTTAAATAATCACTTGAAAATATATTAATTCTTTTATTAGGAAATATGATTTTAATTTCTTCAAATACTTTTTCAACTCCAGGACCGTACATAATAAATTCACAGTTTCCTTTTGATTGACATTTTGTTTTTATTTTTTTTTCAAAAGAACAATGATGGCATATCGCTTTATCTTTTATCTTATGAAATGTTAAATATAATGAACAGTTCGAGCAAATATGTTTAAAGCCACATTTTTTACAAATTAAATATGGAGCAAAACCTCTTCTGTTAATAAAAAAAAGTGCTTGATCTCCTCTATCTAAATATTGTTTAACTAAATCTATTGTCTCGCTAGCAATAAACTTATTTTTTATTTTATTGAGATTTAAATTAATTATTTTAGCTTTGGGTAAAGGATAATTATCATATCTTTTAAAAATTTTTATATGTCTATATTTTTCTTTTTGAATATTGTTAAATGTTTCAATTGATGGAACAGAAGTAACAAGATGTACAGGAATTCTTTCAAAGTGTGCTCTCGAAATTGCCATATCTCTTGCATTATAAATTACGCCCTCATCTTGTTTGTAGGAAGTATCATGTTCTTCATCTACAATTATAATACCAAGTTTTTTAAAAGGTAAAAGTAGTGCTGATCTAGCACCAACCAGTATTTTTATCTTATTTTTTATGACACCTTTCCAAATTAATCTTCTTTGTTTAGGTGTTATTTTAGAGTGCCAAATTGCTGGCTCAAAACCAAAAAAATTTTCAAATCTAGATTTGAAATCATTTGTTAAAAATATTTCAGGTAGTAAAACTAGAGCTTGATTATTTTTTTCTACAATTTTTTTAATTCTCTCAAAATACACTAGAGTTTTTCCTGAACCAGTCGTTCCTTGCAAAACAGATACATTAAATTTATTATTTATCTTTTCTAAAAATTTAAGTGCCGATAACTGTTCTTTATTCAGCCTAAAATTTTTTACTTCAGTTTTTTTAACTACAATAGGATTATCTTTTATTCGTATAAATTTATCAGTACTTCCAATTACCATCTTTAAGACAAGGCCAATTGGAACCATATTGTATGATGAAAACCATTCTATAAAATCTACTAATTTTTTATTAAGAGAATACTCTGTATTTTTACTAATATCTTTTATTTTTATGTTTTTGGGTTCAAAATAGTTATTTTTCCAAATTACACCTATTTCTTTTTTTGATCCAAATGGAACTTCTACTAGATTTCCAATTTTACCTTTGGTCTTAGAATTATAAGTAAAAGGAAAATTAAAAACTTTAGGCAACAAAACTTGTGCTTTCATACAATAATATTATTAGAATTATTTTTAATTAAAAATGAATTGGTCTTTTATCAACAGCTAATGCTGCTTCTTTAATTGCTTCTGTGTGAGTAGGATGAGCGTGACAAGTTCTTGCAATATCTTCTGCGCTTGCGCCAAATTCCATAGCTAATGCCATCTCGGCAATCATATCTCCACAATGCGGGCCAATAATATGCACACCTAAAACTTTATCAGATTTGCTATCAGCTAAAATCTTAACAAAACCCTCCGTTTGATTATTTACTTTTGCTCTAGAATTAGCCAAAAATGGAAATTTTCCAACTTTATAGTTTTTATTTTCCTCTTTAAGTTGTTCCTCAGTTTTTCCTACAGTAGCTACTTCTGGTGAAGTGTAGATTACTCCTGGTATAACATCATAATTAACATGTCCTGCTTGGCCTGCTAAAATTTCAGCTACTGCTACACCTTCCTCTTCAGCTTTATGCGCTAACATTGGACCTTTTATAACATCCCCAATAGCATAAATATTTTGAACCGTTGTTTGTAATTTTGAATTTACTTCAATTCTTCCTTTGTTATCTTTTTTAACACCCACTTTTGTTAAATTAAGTCCTTCTGTATATGGTTTTCGACCAACTGAAACTAAAACCTTGTCGACTTCTAAATTTTCATCTTTTGAATTTTTAATATCTGTATAATTAATTAATACTTTTGTGCCATTATTTTTTATTGAATTAACTTTTGATCCCATTTTAAATTTAATGCCCTGTTTAGTTAAAATCTTTTTGAATTCATTTGAAATTTCTCTGTCCATTCCAGGAGTTATAAAATCAAGATATTCGATCACTGTAACTTCTGAACCTAATCTAGACCACACCGAACCCATTTCTAAACCTATATAACCTCCGCCGACCACTGCTAATTTTTTTGGCACTTTTGTTAATGACAAGGCTCCAGTTGAAGAAATTATATTCTTCTCATCTATTTTGATTCCTGGTAAAGAAGCTACCTCCGAGCCAGTGGCAATGACAATATTTTTTGTTTTATAGTTTTTTTTTGTGTTATTATCATAAACAGTGATATCATTTTTAGAAAAAAGTACACCTTTTCCTTTTAAGTAAGTTACTTTGTTCTTTTTAAATAAAAATTCTACACCTTTAGTAAGTACTTGAACTGATTTATTTTTATTCGACATCATCTTTTCAATATTAAGTTTAATACCCTCAATCTCAATTCCTTGCTGGTTAAAATCTTTTTTAGCTTTATGAAAATTTTCTGACAAATTGAGTAAACTTTTTGAAGGAATACAACCAACATTAAGGCAAGTTCCTCCTAAAGCCCCTCTGGACTCAACGCAAGCTGTCTTTAAACCAAGTTGTGCAGCCCGTATTGCGCAAACATAGCCTCCAGGACCTCCGCCGATTACTACTAAATCAAAATTATCCATGATTATATATTTAAAAAAAGTCTTTTTGGTTGCTCTAAAGACTCTTTAACGATCTTTAAAAAAGAAACTGCCTCTTTTCCGTCTATTATTCTGTGATCATAAGATAAAGCTAAATACATAACAGGTCTTACTTCCACATTTCCATTAACAACAACTGGTCTTTGAATTATGTTATGCATTCCTAAAACAGCCGACTGAGGAGGATTTAGTATTGGAGTTGATAACATAGAACCATATATCCCTCCGTTAGTAATAGTAAAAGTTCCTCCTTGCAAATCATCTATAGTAATTTTTCCATTACGAGCTTTTTCTCCTAGTTCTCCAATATTTTTTTCAATATCTGCAAATGACATTTCATCTGTTTCCCTGAGAACAGGCACTACTAAACCTCTATCAGTTCCAACAGCTATACTTATATTATAATAATTTTTATAAACTATTTCATCGCCTTGTATTTCAGCGTTTATAGCTGGAAAATTTTTCAATCCTATAACACACGCTTTAACAAAAAATGACATAAAGCCAAGTTTTACTTGATACTTACTTTGAAACTCTTCTTTATATTCATTTCTCATAGAAATAACTTCGCTCATATCGACTTCATTAAAAGTAGTTAGCATTGCAGCATTTTCTTGAGCTTCTTTTAATCTTTTGGCAATAGTTAATCTCAATCTTGTCATCTTAATTCTTTCTTCTGGACCGTGCTTAATTTTTCTTTCTGAAGGAGATGGTTTAGATCCCATCAAGCTCATTAGATCTTCCTTTAAAATAACCCCATGTTTTCCAGAACCTTGAATCTTATTTAAATCTACTTTAGCTTCTATTGCCATTTTTCTTGCTGCTGGTGATACAGCAGGTTTCTGAATTGTAACTTTTTGTTTTTCTTTTACTTTTTTTTCTTCGTGGAAATTATCTAATACTAGGGCTTCTTCTTGAAGTTTTAGTGGTTTAGGCTCTTCCTCTTTAAAAAGTTTAAGAACTTCTTCTTTAGGCTCTTTTAAAATTTTAGTTTTTTTCTTTGGTGGAGAATAATTTTTTGTCTCTGTAGCACTTTTAATAACTTCTTTGGCTGATCCATTAATCATACCGAGTAAGGAACCTACATTCACAGTTTCACCTTCTTTAACTGAAATATTTTCTAGAATGCCACTCGATGGAGATGGAACTTCTACATTTACTTTATCAGTTTCTAATTCTACAACTGGTTCGTCAGCCATTACTTTTTCACCTTGATTTTTTAACCATTTTGAAACTGTTGCTTCAGTTACTGACTCACCTAAAGTTGGTACCACTATTTTTTCAGACATCGATTAAATTTTTCCTATCACCTTTTCTAATATTTCATTTTGCTCTGCAAGATGTTTTTTAAGATATCCACTAGCTGGGGATGCGGCAGGTTTTCTGCCAACGTATTTAACATCTTTATTCTCTGCTTTTATATAGTCCAAACTTCTTTGAATATAATTTTTTACTGTATTCCAAGCACCCATATTTTTAGGCTCTTCCTGACACCAAATGAATTCAGCTTTTTTTCTAAATCGTTTTAATTCATTTGCAAGCGTTTTTACAGGAAATGGGTATAGTTGTTCTATTCTTATAATAAATACATTCTTATTTTTATTTTTTTCTCTTGATTGAAGAAGATCAAAATAAATTTTTCCTGAACAAATAACTACTTTTTTTATTTTTTTATCCTCTGCTAGATTAATCAATTCATTTTTCTTAGAGTCAGCATGATCATTTAAAACTCTATGAAAAGTATTTTTTTT
>CABYKW010000003.1 GCA_902519635.1 uncultured Pelagibacteraceae bacterium | reverse complement strand
AAAGCATTTAAATAATAAAATTAGAAAAGAAAAAGAAGTTTACTTAGGGGACATTATTATTAATTTAAGTCAAGTGAAAAACAAAAATAATAAGGTCAAATTTAAAGAGGAATTAAATAAACTCTGGATTCATGGTTTGTTACATCTTTTGGGATATGACCACAAATCAGATACAAAATATCTACAAATGCAAAAACTGGAAAATAAATTTTCTTATTTAATTGAATAAAATGCTCAATCTAATTCTTAATAATAGAACAATATTAGTTTTTATCACACCTTTTTTTCTTGGATTACTAACTGTTTTATCTTTTCAGCCTTTTAATATTACCTTAATCAACTTCTTAGTAGTTCCAATTTTTTTTTTAATACTAAGCAATATTAATAAACGTTCAAAAAATAAATATCGAAAAAAACCTTATTTAAAAAATCTTTTTTTTGCAGGGTATTTTTTTGGAATAGGTTTTTTTCTTTCTGGAACATATTGGATTTCCTATTCACTTACATTTGATGAAAATTTAAAAAATTTAATACCTTTTTCGATAATATTAATCCCTTTATCTCTAGGACTTTTTTTTGGTTTTGCATCTTTGTTTTCAGGACCTTTTATAAAAAACAATTATTCTTCCTTTTTTTTATTTTGTTTAGTTTTTTCTTTGATGGATTATTTAAGAGGAAATATTTTATCTGGTTTTCCTTGGAATTTGTGGTCTTACTCGTGGTCATGGTTTGTTGAAGTAATTCAAGTTTTAAATCCCATAGGACTTTATGCTTTTAATTCAATTTCGATAGCTTTTTTTTGTTCTCCGGCGTTATTATTTTTTAACCACAAATATAAATACTTAATTTTTTCA
Organism: uncultured Pelagibacteraceae bacterium; assembly: GCA_902519635.1. The sequence continues at coordinate 38,503 of CABYKW010000003.1, read as the reverse complement.
ATTTTTTTATTAATATTTTTTTCATTTTATATTTTTGGATCTCATAAGATTAATAATAGTCAAGAGATAACAGGAGATATTAAAAAGAATGTAAATGTAAAGGTAATATCTCCTAATTTTGATATGAGATATATTCATAGTGATAAGGAAATTAAAGAAACAATTCAAAAAATTGTACGATACAGTGAACCTGATCAAAATAAAGAAACTATTTTTATTTGGCCAGAAGGAATATTTGCTGGAATTTATTTTGAAGATTTGAAAAAATATTCAAGTACTTTTAGCAAAAGTTTCTCTAAAAAACACCTGTTAATTTTTGGAATAAACACTGAAGACCCTTCTTCCAATCTTTTTTATAATAGTCTTATAGTATCCAACAATAATCTTGAGATACTATATAAATATGATAAAAAAAAACTTGTTCCTTTTGGAGAGTTCATCCCTTTCAATAATTTTTTTGAAAAATTAGGATTAAAAAAGATCACTTACGGTTATGGATCTTTTTCAAAAGGAAAAGAACAAAAAAATTTCATATTTAATGAGTTAAATCTTCTTCCTTTAATATGTTATGAATTAATTTTTCCTAAGTTGACACAGTTTTCAGATAAAAAAACTAATATGATTATAAATATTTCTGAAGATGCATGGTTTGGTAATTCCATAGGACCATACCAACACTTTGCTAAATCAATTTTTAGATCCATAGAAAATAATACTTATTTAGCTAGATCTGCAAACAAAGGTATAAGCGCTTTTATAGACAATAATGGGCAAACGATAAAAAGATTAGAACCATATGAGACGGGAAATATAGAATTAGATGTGCCATTAATTAACAATAATTTTAAAAACAAAAATGATTTGATATTTTTTGTTCTTTTATTTACATATCTATTTATCTACTTAATTTTAAAAAATAAAAACTGATGGAAAATAATAAATATTTATTTACTAGTGAGTCTGTATCTGAAGGCCATCCAGATAAAGTCTGTGATAGGATTTCCGATATGGTGGTAGACTCCTATCTATCTCGCGATCCTTTCTCCCGTGTAGCCTGTGAAACTCTTACTACAACTAATAAAGTAGTATTGGCTGGAGAGATTAGAGGTCCAAAAATTGAAAAGGAAGAAATTATAAAAAAAGTTAGAGACTGCATTAAAGATATTGGTTACGATCAAAAAGGATTTAGCTGGAAGACAGCTAATATCGAAACATTTTTACACGAACAGTCAGCAGATATAGCAATGGGCGTTGATTCTAAAGATAATAAAGACGAAGGTGCAGGTGATCAAGGTATTATGTTTGGTTATGCTTGTAAGGAAACGGATGATTTAATGCCTGCTCCAATTCATTTTTCACATAGAATCTTAAGATTAATGGCAGAAGATAGAAAAAAAGGAGTCTTAAAAGGAATAGAACCAGACTCTAAAAGCCAAGTTACTATGCTCTATCAAGATAACAAACCAACAAAAGTTACCTCAGTAGTAATATCTACTCAACATTCAAAAGATTTAAATCAAGATCAAGTTAAAGAATTAGTTCTTCCGTATATTAAAAAGTCTATACCAGAAAAATATATTAAAGATTTAGATTCTAAAGAAATTTATATCAATCCTACAGGTCAATTTATAATTGGAGGTCCCGATGGAGACAGTGGTTTAACAGGAAGAAAAATAATTGTTGATACTTATGGAGGAGCAGCGCCTCATGGAGGAGGAGCTTTTTCTGGTAAAGATCCCACTAAAGTAGATAGATCAGCCGCTTATGCAGCGAGATACTTATCCAAAAACGTTGTATCTGCAGGAGTCTCTGAAAAATGTTTGATACAACTTGCCTATGCCATAGGAGTTTCAAAACCTTTATCTATTTTTATAAAACTTGCTGAAGGTGATGAAAATAAAGTAAGTAAAGTTAAAGAAATTATTGACCAAAATTTTAATTTATCTCCAAGAGGAATAAGAGAAATGTTAAAATTAAACAATCCAATATATGAGATTACTTCTGCTTATGGACATTTTGGAAGAAAACCAACAAATAGTGGTGAATTTACTTGGGAAAAAACAGATAAGTCAGATTTATTTAAATTGTAATCTTGAAAAAACCACAATTTTCATTAATATGAAGGAATATTACTGGTTAAATTCAAAATGGGCTTTAGCCCATTTTTTTTTAGGAGCATTAAAATATGTTAAATAGAGGATTAGATAAACTAGAACTTTTAAGAATTGTAGACGCAGTTGCAAATGAGAAATCAATTGATAAGGAACTTGTAATCGGTTCAATGGAAAGTGCAATTCAAAAAGCTGCTTTAACTAAATTTGGAAATGATAATACTATTGAAGTACTAATTGATAGAGAAAGTGGTGATATTAAAATTCACAAAGTTTTAGATATAGTAGAAAATGTTGAAGATCCTTCTAAGGAAATTAACTTGGAAGATGCAAAAAAGATTGACACCAAAAATAAGGATTTAAAAGTTGGAGATAAAATTTATGAGGAATTACCCCAAATTGATTTTGGAAGAATCGCTGCTCAAAGTGCTAAACAAGTTATTAGCTCAAGGGTGCGTGAAGCTGAAAAAAATAGGCAATACGAAGATTTTATAGACAAACAAGGTCAAATCCTTAGTGGTATCATTAAGCGATTAGAATATGGAAATGTCATCGTAGATTTAGGTAAGGCTGAGGGAGTTATTAAAAAAGATGAACTTATCCCTAGAGAAATTTTAAAAAACGGTGATAGAGTAAAAGCTTATTGTTATGAGGTCAAAAAAGAACTTAAAGGTCATCAAATATTTTTATCAAGAGCACATCCTCAATTTTTAGCCAGATTATTTTTTCAAGAAGTTCCAGAAATTTATGAAGGAACTATAGAAATTAAAGCAGTAGCAAGAGATCCAGGTAGTAGAGCTAAAATTTGCGTACATTCTCAAGATGCTTCTATTGATCCGGTAGGAGCATGTGTAGGAATGAGAGGAAGCAGAGTGCAAACAATAGTCAATGAATTGCATGGTGAAAAAATTGATATAATTAAATGGACAGAAGATTTACCAACTTTAATTTCTGAGTCTCTCTCACCAGCAGAAATACAAAAAGTTTTAATAGATCAAGATAACAAGAGAATAGATATTATTTTAACTGAAGAGAATTTAAGTAAGGCAATTGGTCGACGAGGTCAGAATGTAAGATTGGCATCTAAGTTAACAAATTATGAAATTGATATTTTAACTGACAAAGAGGACTCAGAAAGAAGACAAGCTGAATTTAAGGATAGAACAGAAACATTAATTAAGAATTTAGAAGTCGATGAGACATTAGGGCAGCTTTTGGTTTCAGAAGGCTTTACAAGTATCGAAGATATTGCTCAATCAACATCAGAAGATATTTCAAAAATAGATGCAATTGATGAAGAGACAGCGAAAGAATTAATAGATAGATCAAAAGAAACATTGATTAAAGAAAAAGAGCAAGTTGCTCAAAAATTAAAAGAGTTAGGTGTTGAAGAGTCATTAATAGGTTTAAAAGGCATAACTCAAGGAATGCTAGTAATTTTAGGTCAAAAAAATATAAAAAAGTTGAACGAATTTGCTGACTTATCTTCTGATGAATTAATTGGTGGTTTTGACGAAGTTAAAGGAAAAAAAATCAGGATCGAAGGATATTTGGAGGAGTTTTCTTTATCTAGAAAAGAAGCTGACCAGTTAATTATGTCAGCTAGAGAGATTGTTTACAAATAATGTTATGGAAAAAAAAGATAAAAAAAAGACACTTACTATTTCATCAAACTTAAGAAAAAAAATTGATACAAGCTCTATAAGCGCTGATGGAAAAAAATCTTTCTCAGTAGAAAAGAAAAAGCCTTTTAAATTTAACAAAAATATAAGTAGAGGTAATCAATCTTTTGGTAAAGTTAATAATCCAAATATAGATACAAGAGATATAAAAAAGAAAAATTTTGCCAGAAAATTCATAGAGCAACAAGCCACTAAAGCTTTTATAAAAAAAACTGAAAAACCAACAGGAAAAAGTAAATTAAAATTAAAAAATCCAATAGATAAGAGAGATTTCAAACTAACCGTTTCTAGAGCTTTAAATGTAGAAGAAATCGAGATTAAACAAAGAAGTTTAGCTTCAGTTAAAAGAGCTAGATTAAAAGAAAAAAAAAATAAACCAGAGAATGAAGAAAAGAAAGAATTTAAAAAAGTAATTAGAGATGTAAAAATACCTGAACAAATTACAATACAAGAACTTTCAAATCGAATGGCGGAGAAATCCAGTGACATTATTAAGTTCTTGCTAAATATGAAGGTGATAGCAACTATTAATCACAATATTGATAAAGACACAGCAGAATATATTGTTAAAGAATTCGGACACAAACCAATATTAGGAGATCAACCAACTTTAGAAACAAATAAAGTTAAGGAAAAATTAGAAGGAGATATAAAAATTAGACCACCTGTAGTTACAATAATGGGCCATGTTGATCATGGAAAAACTTCTTTATTAGATTCTTTAAGAGATACAAATGTTGTTTCGGGAGAACATGGCGGGATTACTCAACATATAGGAGCTTATCAAGTTACAGCAGAAAATAATAAAATTATTACTTTTATAGATACACCTGGTCATGCAGCTTTTACTGAGATGCGTGCTAGAGGATCAAAAATTACTGATATTGTAGTTTTAGTAGTCGCGGCTGATGATGGCATTAAACCTCAAACAGTTGAAGCTATTAAACATGCCAAAGCTGCAAAGGTTCCTATAATAGTTGCAATTAATAAATGTGATTTACCAGAAAAAAATATAAGTAAAATTAAAAATGAAATGATGCAATACGAGTTAATTGCTGAAGATCTAAGTGGAGACACTTTGTTTGTAGAAGTATCAGCATTAAAAAAAATTAATTTAGACAAACTTAAAGAAAGTATTTTATTACAATCAGAGATTTTAGATTTAAAAGCCTCATTTTCTGGACAAGCTAAAGGTGTTGTAATTGAGTCTAAAATAGATAAAGGTAAAGGGCCCGTATCAACAGTTTTAATAAGTAATGGAAAATTAAAAAGAGGAGACTATTTTATTTGTGGAGATACTTGGGGAAAGATTAGAGCAATGATAAATTATGAAGGTAAAAATCTTAATGAGGCGTTGCCTTCTATGCCAGTTGAAATACTTGGAATGAACAGTTCAGCTTTTGCAGGAGCAGAATTTTTGGTTACAAAAAATGAAAATGAAGCTAAAGAAATGGCAGAATATAAAAAAAATAATTTTGTTCAAAATAAAGTTCTAGCTAAAGATAAAGCAACCCTTTTCGACTCTGCTAAATTAAAAGATGAATTAAACATAATTATTAAATCAGATGTTCAAGGATCTAGTGAAGCATTAAAAATGGCAATTAATAAGATAAAACATGATGAGGTTGAACCAAAAATCATTTTATCTGATATTGGAATGATAAATGAAACTGATGTTTCATTAGCCAAAGCATCTAATGCGATATTGATTGGTTTTAATGTAAAACCTAACAGAGAAGCTAAAAAATTAGCAGAAGAACAAAAGATTGATATAAAATATTTCAATATAATTTATGAAGCACTGGAGCACGTTGAAAAGTCTTTATCGGGTTTATTAGAGCCAGATGTAAAAGAAACAGTTTTGGGCTCAGCAGAGATTCAAAAAATATTTAAAGTATCTAATGCGGGTAAAATTGCGGGATCAAAAGTTATTAATGGAGAGATTAAAAGTAAGTCTAAAGCAAGAATTATCAGAGATGGTGTTGTTGTATATAGTGGAGAAATTCAAAGTATTTATAGAGAAAAAAATCAAGTTAAAGAAGTGGGCACAGGATTAGAGTGCGGGATCAGTATTAAAGATTTTATTGATTTTAAAGAAAAAGATGTAATCGAGTCATATCACGCAGAAGAAATACAAAGGTCTATATAATGGGCAATCAAACATCACAAAGAACTTTTAGTCAAAGACAATTAAGAGTTGGAGAGCTAGTTAAACAAAACTTAGGTGAGTTATTTATAAGGAATGAAGCTAAAATTCCTTTAATTAATTCTAAACTAATTACTGTAACAGAGGTAAGAATGACTCCGGACTTAAAAACAGCTAGAGTTTATGTAATACCTTTGGGCGGTGTAGACTTGAAAGAAACAGTTAGAGCCTTGACGGAATACTCGCATCTTGTTAGAAAAGCCCTGTCTAAAAGGCTAGATATTAAGTTTCTTCCTAAACTTACATTTGTTGAAGATAACTCATTTGAATATGCTGAAAAGATTGAAAAAATTATAAAAAAAATAAAAGTAAATGACACAGAAAAAAAAAGATATAATTAAATCATTAGCGATCCACGATAAGGATGTTGGTTCTACAGAAATACAGATTGGTTTATTAACGGATAAAATCTCTAAACTTTCAGAACATTTTAAAGGAGCAAAAAAAGACAAACATTCTTCAGTTGGTTTAGCAAAATCCGTAAATAAAAGAAAAAAACTTCTAGTTTATCTTAAAAAGAAAAACTCAGTTTCATATCAGAAAGTAATAAAACAATTAAATTTAAGGAAATAATGTTCAAGATACATAAAGAAGAAATTAAAATAAATGGAAAAACAATAACTTTAGAAACAGGAAAAATTGCAAGGCAAGCTGATGGAGCGATTATTGCTACTTGTGGTGAAACAATGGTAATAGCAACTGCAGTAGGTGCTAAAAATTTAAAAGAAGGACAAGATTATTTTCCATTATCTGTAAACTACCAAGAAAAATATTATGCCGCAGGAAAAATACCTGGAGGATATTTTAAAAGAGAAGCAAGACCAACTGAGGCTGAAACTTTAATTTCTAGATTGATTGATAGACCAATTAGACCATTATTTCCTTCAACTTTTATGAATGAGGTCCAACTATTACCTACGGTGCTATCTTACGATGGAGAGAACCAGCCTGATATTTTATCAATAATAGCTTCATCTGCTGCATTAGCTATATCAGGACTTCCATTTCAAGGTCCAATTGCTGCAAGTAGAGTTGGATACAAAGATGGAAAATATTTATTAAATCCATCGCCTAAAGAATTACAAGACTCTGAATTAGATTTAGTTGTTGCAGGGACAAAAGATGCAGTTTTAATGGTGGAGTCGGAGACGTCTGGATTAACTGAAAAAGTAATGTTAGATGCAGTTAAATTTGGACATGAAAATTTTATTCCAATTATTAAAGCAATTGAGAGTTTAGCTCAAAAGGCAGGAAAACCTAAATGGGAAATCGAAGAGATAGATCATTCAGAAGTTAAAAAGAAAATTGTTAACTCTTTTGAAACAGGTTTGAGAAAAGCTTTTAAGGAAATCGATAAAAAGAAAAGATCGACTGCTATTTCAGAGATAGATGCTAAATGTAAAGAAATGTTTGCAGAAGATGAAAATGTCACAGAAAACCAAGCTATGGCACAATTAAAGTCGCTCGAGAAAGACATTGTAAGAACAGCAATTCTAAAAGATAAAAAGAGAATTGATGGCAGGGGTTTAGCAGATGTGAGACAAATTAAATGTGAAGTAGGAGTATTACCAAGAGCACATGGATCAGCTTTATTCACAAGAGGCGAAACCCAAGCTTTGGTAGTTACTACTTTAGGTATGTCAGATGATGAACAAAGGTTAGAGAGTTTAGATGGTATGCAAAGATCAAATTTTATGCTCCATTATAATTTTCCTCCTTTTTCAGTAGGTGAGTGTGGAAGAATAGGAACTGGTAGAAGAGAAATTGGTCATGGTAAATTAGCTTGGAGAGCTATTAACTCATCCTTACCAAAAAAAGAGGATTTTCCTTATACTTTAAGAGTTGTTTCTGAAATTACAGAGTCAAATGGATCATCTTCTATGGCAACGGTTTGCGGAACATCTTTATCTTTGATGGATGCAGGTGTACCTATTAAGGAGCCAGTAGCAGGTATAGCAATGGGTTTAATTAAAGAAGGAGATAAATTTTCTGTTTTATCAGATATTTTAGGAGATGAAGATCATTTAGGTGATATGGATTTTAAAGTGGCCGGAACAAAAGATGGTATTACATCTCTTCAAATGGATATTAAAATCACTGGCATTACATTTGAAATTATGGAAAAAGCTTTGGACCAAGCCAAAGCGGGAAGAGAACATATTCTAGGAGAAATGAATAAGGCTATTAAATCATCTAGAAAAGAATTCTCCAAACATACTCCTAAAATGGAGACCATTAAAGTTGATAAAAAAGATATTGCTACAGTTATAGGAAAAGGTGGAGCGACGATTAGAGAAATAGTTGAGACTTCAGGCGCAAAAGTAGATGTAAAAGATACCGGCGAAGTTACTGTTGCTGCACCTGATGAAGAATCAAGAAATAAGGCAATAGAATTTATTAAAAATTTAATAGCTAAACCTGAAATGGGAAAAATTTATAAAGGAAAAGTAGTAAAAATAATGGAATTCGGAGCTTTTGTAAATTTTTTAGGAAAACAAGATGGTTTGGTTCACATTTCAGAGTTAGCTCCCAAAAGAGTTGCCAAAGTGGGTGATGTTGTAAAAGAAGGTGATGAAGTATCCGTAAAAGTTGTTGGCTTTGATAGAGGCAAAGTTAAATTATCTATAAAACAAGCAGTAGCTTAGAATTTTACATTTTATATTCAAAATTTTGTGTTTTTTCATTTACCTGAAGTTCAAAAGCACCATTGCGTAAATGAAAATTTCTAGCCATTTTAGTGAGTGGAGATAAAGTTACTAATCTATTTAAATGATGGGATTGTTTAATTTTTTTAAATACTTCTTTAACTATTAATTTTCCTCCACCTTTTTTTTTAGACCAAACCGTATAGGCAATTGCTATTTTTCCAACGTTCCGATCTCTTAGTGTACTTTGTAAATGGGCATCTTTAGTCATTAAATCTAATTCTTCAACAGTTTTTGGAATATCATTTGTAAAACCAAAACACATAATTGCACAAATTTCATTTTTATATTTTACACCATAAATTTTTCTTCCATATTCAGTCCTAAATTTTACATCAAGTTCTGGTCTTACTGGATCCTCGTGAACATCACATGTATGAAGCTCAATTAACTCAGCTCCTTTAATCCAATCAAAAAAATTTCCAAGTTTTTCTTTTACTTTTAAATTAAATTTTTTCATTTATCTATTTTCTTTAATAGTTTAATAAATTTTTGTTTTATTTGATAATTGCTATGATTCTAACCCAGACATGCATTTTTTGCAGGCTAAGAAATATTTTTAGGATCAGGCATACCTACCTTATTATAACCTGCATCTACGTAATGAATTTCTCCCGTTACACCAGCTGCTAGATCGCTTAAAAGGTATAAAGCAGAATTTCCTACATCATTAATATCTACATTTCTCTTTAAAAAAGAATGATTTTCATTCCACTTATATAGAAATTTTGCATCTCCAATAGCAGAAGCCGCAAGTGTTTTAATTGGTCCAGCACTTATAGCATTTACTCTAATTCCTTTTGAACCAAGATCTCTAGCCAAATATTTTACACTCGCTTCTAGGGCAGATTTACAAACACCCATCACGTTATAGTTTGGAATAGCTTTAGTAGACTCGTAAGTTAAAGTTAGCATACTTCCGCCTTTTTTCATTATTTTTTCAGCTTCTTTTGCAACTTCAGTAAAAGAAAAACATGATACCAACATGCTCTTTAAAAAGTTTTCTCTTGTAGTATTTAAATATTCTCCAGATAATTCTGCTTTATCAGAAAAAGCTACTGCATGAACAACAAAATCAATTTGTCCCCACTTTGCCTTTATATCTTCAAAAAGTTTAACAATTTCCTCTTTATTTTCTACGTTGCAACTCAGTGTAAATTCAGAATTTAGGGATTTGGCTAATGGAACAACTCTTTTTTTTAATGCATCTCCAAGATAGGTAAACGCTAATTCAGCTCCAGCTTCAGCAAGTTTTTGTGATATACCCCAAGCGATTGATCTTTCATTGGCAACTCCCATAATTAATCCTTTTTTACCTTTAGCTAAACTCATTTATACCTTTTCAAAAATTAATGTTGCATTTGTTCCGCCAAATCCAAAACTATTAGACATAACTGCGTTTAAACTTACTTCTTTTTCAGTTTTACTAATTATTGGAAATTTTTTTGCTTCCTCATCCATTTCATTAATGTTCGCAGACCCAGTTATAAAATTATTTTTCATCATTATTAAACTATAGATAGCTTCATGTACTGATGCAGCTCCCAAGGGATGCCCTGATAAAGATTTTGTTGAACTTATTTTTGGAATTTTTTCCTTAAATGTTTCCGCTATAGCTTTTAATTCTGTAATATCTCCAACTGGAGTGGACGTACCATGAGTGTTAATATAATCCATTTTATTCCTAGATGTTTTTAATGCAATCTGCATACACCTAACAGCTCCTTCTCCAGAGGGTGCTACCATATCATACCCATCTGATGTTGCTCCATAACCAGTAATCTCGGCATAAATTTTTGCACCTCTTGCTTTTGCATGTTCGTATTCCTCAAGCACTAAAACTCCACCACCTCCAGCAATAACAAATCCATCCCTAGTCTTATCATATGCTCTTGAAGCTTTTTCAGGAGTATCATTATATTTTGAAGATAAAGCTGTCATAGCATCAAACATTGCAGTCATTGCCCAATGTAGCTCTTCACTTCCACCGGCAAACATAATTTTTTGTTTACCAGATTGTATTAGTTCAACAGAATTTCCTATACAGTGTCCACTTGTAGCACAAGCGGAACTCATCGTATAATTAACTCCCTTAATTTTAAAAGGAACAGCCAAAGTTGCTGATGCTGTACTTGCCATTGTTCTTGGTACAATAAATGGACCCATTAATTTTGGAGTTTTTGCTCTAGTCTTATCTGCAGCTAGGATCACATTTTCTATTGAAGGACCACCTGAACCCATAACAATTCCAGTAGAAATATTACTTATTTCTTTTTCCTCTAATCCAGAGTCTTTAACTGCTTCCTTCATAGCAATATAATTATATGCTGACCCAGATCCCATAAATCTTATTGTTTTTCTATCAACATGATCTTGAATTTTAATATTAGGTTTTCCGTGTACATGACTCTTTAAATTATGTTCTTTGTATTCTTCAGAAAAAGATATTCCTGATTTTGAGTTCAGAAGAGATTGATAAACTTCTTCTTGATTATTTCCAAGACAAGATACAATTCCAACACCTGTTATTACAACTCTTTTCATGACTTAAATAAACCTACTTTTAAATTTTCAGCAGTATAAATTACCTTTCCATCAGCACTCAATATACCATTAGCAAGACCAACTACAGCACCTTCTTTTTTTAAAACCCTTTTCATATTTATTTCATAAGTTGCCATTTTGGCTTTTTTTAGCACCTCACCTGTAAATTTTACAGTATTTACCCCTAAAGCTCTTCCTTTTCCAGGTTCACCTATCCATCCTAAATAAAAACCAACTAATTGCCACATCGCATCCAGTCCCAAACAACCTGGCATAACTGGATCGTTTTTAAAATGACAATCAAAAAACCATAAATTATCTTTTATATCTAGTTCTGCTTTAATAAAACCTTTTTTAAACTCACCTACATCTTTTTTAATTTCAGTAATTCTGTCAAACATCAACATAGGAGGCAAAGGAAGCTTGGCATTACCTTCGCCAAATAATTCCCCGTTGCCACAAGCAATTAATTCATCGTAATTAAAATTATTCTTTTGCATAGATTTAGTTAATAGTTTTTACTTGATTTATATACAATTTTATATAAATAATTATATAAATTTTAAATACTTCTAAAAAGCTATAGTTTATGCAACAAAAAAAAGAAATTATAAATAGATTAAGATCTTCTAACCTTAGGCCAACAAAACAAAGAATTTTGATAGCTAAAAAATTGTTTGATCGAAAAGAAACTTTTCATTTTACAGCTGAGTCATTAAATAAAACAGTTAACAAAAAAATGCAGAAAAGGATTTCTTTAGCAACAATTTATAATACTGTTGAAGCATTTAAAAAAGCTGGGCATATAAGAGAAATTTTGACAAATTCTAGCAAAAGTTATTATGATACGAACATAAAGTCGCACCATCATTTTTATGATCCTGATAAAAAAAAACTGACTGATATTGATTATCAAGAAGTTGTTTTAAAGAAAATTCCAAATCCACCTAAAGGAAAAAAAATTAAAGATTTAGAGGTTGTAATTAGCTTACAAAAAAAATAATTTCATATTGACTTACTAGTTTAGAATAATTATAAACTGGAATAGTTACTTTCTTACACAAAAAATTATGAGTGTTGAATATAAAAAAAATGGTTCCGGAAAGTGTCCTGTTATGCATGGCAGCATGACAGCACAAACTACACCTACACATTGGTGGCCGAAAAATTTAAATTTGGATATTTTGCATCAACATGACACCAAAACTAATCCAATGGATAAAAAGTTTGATTATAAGAAAGAGGTAAAAAAATTAAATTTTAAAGGTATTAAAAAAGATTTACTAAAATTAATGACCGATAGTCAAGAGTGGTGGCCAGCTGACTTAGGTCACTATGGTGGTCTATTTATAAGAATGGCTTGGCACTCCGCCGGCACTTACAGAATTGCTGATGGTCGAGGAGGAAGCGGAACAGGCAATCATAGATTTGCTCCTCTTAACTCTTGGCCAGATAATACTAACTTAGATAAAGCTAGAAGACTACTTTGGCCAATTAAAAAAAAGTATGGAAATAAAATAAGTTGGGCCGACCTAATGATATTAGCAGGGAATATGGCTTACGAGTCTATGGGATTAAAGATGTACGGTTTCTCTTTTGGAAGAGAGGATATATGGCATCCAGAGAAAGATGTTTACTGGGGTTCAGAAAAAGAATGGCTCCAAGATAAAAGATATTCAAATAATGGAAATCGTAAATCATTAGCCAATCCTTTAGCTGCAGTTGTTATGGGACTAATTTATGTAAATCCTGAGGGTGTTGATGGTAAGCCAGATCCTTTAAGAACTGCTCACGATGTAAGAGAGACATTTGGTAGAATGGCTATGAACGATGAAGAAACATGTGCATTGACGGTTGGAGGTCATTCAGTAGGAAGAGCTCATGGTAATGGTGATGCTTCTTTATTAGGACCAGAGCCTGAAGCTGGACAAATTCATGAACAAGGATTTGGATGGAACCGAAAAGGTGGAGGCGGTTTAGGAGTCAATCAAGTAACTAGCGGTATACAAGGAGCTTGGACAACTCATCCAAATAAATGGGATGACACTTATTTAAAACTTTTATTAGACTATGAATGGGAACTCAAAAAAAGCCCTGCAGGAGCTAATCAATGGGAACCAATAAATATGAAAGAAGCTGATAAACCTGTTGATTTGGGTGATCCATCAATCAAACGAAATCCTATTATGACCGATGCTGATATGGCTATGAAAATGGATCCAAGCTATAGAAAAATTTCAGAAAAATTTAGAAAAGATCATAAGTACATGGCAGATTCTTTTACAAGAGCATGGTTTAAGTTAACACACAGAGATATGGGGGCAAGAAAGAATTATATTGGGCCTGATGCACCTAAAGAAGATTTAATTTGGCAAGATCCAGTACCTCAAGGAAAAAAAGGTTTTAATGTTACTAAAGCTAAAAAATTAATAGAAGCTACAGGTTTAAAAAATTCAGATTTAATTAGCACATCTTGGGATAGTGCAAGAACCTATAGAAGAACAGATAAGAGAGGTGGAGCGAATGGAGCAAGAATACGTTTATTGCCGCAAAAAAAATGGGAAGCTAATGAGCCAACTAGACTAAGCAAAGTTATTGGAGAATTACAAAAAGTTGCTAAAAAAGTTAAAGCAAGCGTAGCAGATATTATTGTGCTAGCAGGAAATGTCGGCTTAGAAAAAGCTATTAGAAAAGCTGGATTTAAAATAAAAGTACCTTTTACACCTGGTAGAGGAGACGCCACTCAAGACCAAACAGATATTGATTCTTTTAAAGTGTTAGAACCTTTACATGATGCTTTCAGAAACTGGGTAAAAGAGGAGTATGCAGTTGATCCAGAGGAAATGATGTTGGATAGAGCTTCTTTAATGAACTTATCAGCAAAAGAAATGACAGTACTAATTGGAGGTATGAGAGTTTTAGATACAAATCATGGTAATTCAAAACATGGAGTATTTACTAATACACCAGGGGTTTTGACAAATGATTTCTTTGTGAATTTAACTGATATGAAGTTTATTTGGAAACCTTTAGATAAAAATCTTTATGAAATTATAGATAGAAAATCCAAAAAAACTAAATTTACAGGAACCAGAGTCGACTTAGTTTTTGGGTCCAATTCAATTCTTAGATCATACGCTGAAGTATATGCTCAAGATGACAATCAGGAAAAATTTATTAGAGATTTTGTTCAGGTATGGACAAAAATAATGAATGCTGACAGACAATAATCAACTAATTTGCAATAGAATGGAATGTTAAAATTAATAATAATATACGAAATCAGTTTTGTATTTTTTTGGAATATTTTATATCATTCTAACTCTGGGGTTGAAAATTGGTTTGAAGAAAGGATTTTATCTGCAATATATACTATCCTATCAACAATGGCTTTAGGTTTTGCAATTGTTTATACTGTATATATAACCGCAAAAATATCTGGAGTTCTAGATAAAGTGAAGAAAATTAAAGATCCTAGAAGGGATATAAATAGATGACAGAATTAACTCAAGGCATTTTTTCAACTGCAAAAAATATTTATAAATCTAATAAAGGATCAATACTTAGAACAATAATCTATACTATTGGTCACTTTGCAATAGCAATCATCGTTTTAATGTTGGTAGCAGATGTTTCTTTTACGATTGCTCTTACAGACGCTATAGTGGAACCATTAGCTAATGCCGTTTGGTACTTTTTGTTAGACAAATTTTGGGCCTCAAAAGTTAAAGGTTAAAGCAGGCCCCACAAACTATCTTTTTTTATCCACCCTTTATATTTATCAGATTTAGCCTTGCACCAAGTTTCTTTGCATTTTATAATTTTTGCAAGACGTCCTTTTTTAAGTATCACTAAAGGTTTTGAATAAACTGTAGGATTTTTGAACATTATTAGTTGTTCATCAATTACTATGGCAGCTTTTTTCTTTGAAAGTTGAGATACATGTATCCAGCCAGAATTATTTTCATGATCTCTTATTTTTCTAAAATTATCAGATTTATCTTGAATTAAAACTGGCAAAAATTTCTTTTTATATAAAATTTTTATTGGATACTCTCGAGATGGACCTTGTCTAAGATGAACTTTATCATAACGTAAAGTTAAAAAATATTCATCTTGAGAAAAGCTTGAACTTTCAAAAAATAAAACGCTAAAAATAATTATAATTATTCTTAGCATTTATTAATACATTTTGGGTTAATAGATATTTTTGATTTTCTGAATTCAGTATTCAAGGAATCAAATATAAGTATACGATTTGCCAAATCATTTTTTGTATTCAATATACATTTCAAAACTTCATTTGCTTGCAAAGTACCCATAATGCCAGCAACTGGAGAAAATATTCCTTCTGTCTGGCAATTATTTTCATTATCGGGCGGACTTGGCATGAAACATCTATAACAAGGTCCTTTTTTCTTAAAATCAAATTTCATGAGTTGACCATCAAATTTACTTATAGCTGATGAGATTAGTATTTTTTTATTTTTAACACAATAATCATTTATTAAATACCTAGAGTTATAATTGTCTGTACCATCACATATAATATCAAAACTACTTAAAATTTTCTTTATATTTTTGAATGTTATTTTTTTTTTAAATGAAATAATTTTTATTTTCTTATTTATTTTGTTAATAGCCTTTTTGGCCTGATCAACTTTAAATTTACCTACATCGCTGGGATTAAATAATGTTTGTCTATTTAAATTAGAAATTTCAACTTTATCAAAATCTACAATACCGATTTTACCAACCCCAGAGGACACCAAATAAGTTAGCAAAGGGCATCCCAAACCTCCTAGACCAATAATTAAAACATTTGCAGCAAATATTTTCTTTTGTCCTGCTAAACCAATACTTTTTAAGATTATTTGTTTTTCGAATCGCCTAAATTGTCCTAAGTTAATTTTCATTTCCAGAATTATTTAGTTCCTGTAGATCCAAAACCACCTTTACCTCGTTCAGTTTTGCTTAAATCATCAACTTCTTTAAGTTTAGCTTGAACTATAGGACATACAACCATTTGAGCGACTCGAAGTCCTTTTTCTACTGTAAATGTTTCCTGGCCAAGATTGATCAATATTACTTTGATTTCACCTCTATAATCAGCATCAATTGTACCCGGTGTATTTAAAACACTTATCTTTTTTTTAGCTGCTAATCCAGATCTTGGTCTGATCTGTACTTCAAATCCTTTTGGAATAGATAATGAAAAACCCGTTGGAATAATTGCAGTTTTGCCTGGATCAATATTAATATTCGCATCTATATTTGCGGCTAAATCCATACCTGAAGATCCATTTGTTTCGTATTTGGGCAAAGAAACTTCCTTGGACAGTCTCTTAATTAATATTTTTGTCATTCATTAAAAGTTTATCTAATATAATTTTAGCAATTGTATTAGCAATATAACTTTTTTTATTTTTTGGAATAGATTTAATTTTACCTTTTTTATCGATTATAGAAACTTTATTATAATCTGAATTAAATCCAGATTCTTTTCTGGAAACATCATTTGCTACAATTAAGTCGCAATATTTTTCTTTAATTTTTGCTTTCGAGTTTTGAATAACATTTTCTGTTTCAGCAGAAAAGCCAACTACTATTTTGGGTCTAGCTTTATTATTTTTACTTAAAAAATCTAAAATATCAGGGTTTTTTTCTAAAATTATATTATTTATATTTGAGTTGTTTTTTTTAATTTTATTTTTACTTTTATTAATTGGTTTAAAGTCAGAAACTGCAGCCGCACAAACAGCTATATCTACTGGTAAAGATTTTTTAACCTCATTCATCATTTCCTTTGCAGTAATTATTTTTTTGATTTTTAAATCTTTAGAGTGAATAAGATTAGATGGTCCTACGATTAGTTTAGTTTTAATACCCAATCTTTTTAATGCTAGAGCTACTTCATATCCTTGTTTGCCGCTTGACTCATTGGAAATATATCTCACTGGATCTAAATATTCTCTAGTTGGTCCAGTTGTAACTAAAGCTTTGAAATTTTTATTTTTGACTAAATTCTTTTGATTAAAATAATTTTTTAGGTAAGAATAAATTTGTCTTGGGCTAGACATCTTTCCTTCTCCGTACTCACCACAAGCCATTTCACCTTTTTCAGGACCAATAAAAAGGTAACCATAATCTTGTAAAATTTTTAAATTTCGTTGTGTTGCTTTATGAAGCCACATTCGAACATTCATAGCTGGAACCAAAAGAATATCTTTGTTAGAAGCCAGTAACACTGTTGTAGGTAAATCTTCAGCCTTACCTATGCTTAATTTTGTCATAAAGTTTGCAGTTGTAGGCAAAACGATAATTAAATCAGCCCACCTAGATAAAGCTATATGATCAATTTCAGCTTCTGTATCTTTATCAAAAATATCTTCGAACGTTTTATTTTTTGTCAAGGTCGTAATCGAGAGAGGTGTAACAAACTCCTTACCACTTTTAGTAAGAATAGTTTTTACATCTACGTTATTTTTTTTTAATAATCTTATAAGGTCAAGAGCTTTATAGGCAGATATGCCACCTCCAACGACTATTAAAATTTTTTTATTTTTTAATGACATTATGCAATTAAAATACTAATAGACTTAAAATTACAATACCAAAAAAACCAATTATCAAATTGTTTCTAAGATTTTTTAACTTCATTTGTTCAATCTCTAGATTTTTGCTATTTCTTGGCCCTATATTTAATTTCCCTTCTGCCATTAATTGAAGAGCATAATTGGCCTTATCCATCAAATCAGGAAAATCAGGTATTCTTTTTATTATTTCAGCAGAAGTATTCAAAGCTGTATCTAAAGTAGACTTTGGACTTTTAATATTTTTTAGCCAATCTTCTAAAACTGGCCTAGAAACTTGCCATATATTAGTTTCTGGATAAAGTTTTCTTGAAACACCTTCTACCACAACCATAGTTTTTTGTAAGATAAGCAAGGGAGTTTGTGTTGGCATATTAAATTTTTCAGTTATTTCAAAAAGTTGGGCCAATAAATTTCCTCCTGATATATCTTTAATAGATTGACCGAAGATAGGTTCTCCAACAGATCTTAACGCTTGAGCAAATTCTTCTTTAGAAGCATCTTGGGGAACCAGGCCAGCTTTAAAATGAACTTCTGCTACTTTTACATAATCTCTTTGAATAAAACCGTATAAAATTTCTGCTAAAAATTTTCTATTGTTTTTGTCTAATCGACCCATTATGCCAAAATCTACAGGTATGATATTTCCTTGATTATCAACAAATAAATTTCCCTGATGCATGTCTCCATGAAAAAAACCATCTCTGACTGCTTGTTTTAAAAAATGTTGTATTAAGTTTTCTGCTAAGATTTTTAAATCAATTCCTTGGTTTTTAAGCTTTTCATGCTCACGGATAGATATTCCATCTACTTTGTCTAAGGTTAGGATCTTTTTAGTAGTATAATTCCAGAAGATTTCAGGCACGTTAAAGCCTTTATCATTTTTTGTATTTTCATATAATTCATTTGCAGCTGCCGCCTCAAATCGTAAGTCCATTTCGATATTTGTAATTTCACGCAATAAATGAACAACTTCTACTAATTTAAGTCTTTTTGCTTTTAAAAATAAATTTTCAACTATATATGCAAATAACATTAAAGCATCTAACTCTTCATTGAATAACTTTTCTATGTTTGGTCTTAAAATTTTAATTGCTACTTCCTTATTTTTATTAGCATTTTTAATTTTTGCTATATGAACTTGAGCAATAGAGGCTGCTGCAATTGGTTCGCTAAGTTCCAAAATATTTTTATACTGACTATCTCCAACTTCTTTTCTAATAATCTTTCTAGCCTCATTAGTATCAAATGCAGGAAGTCTATCTTGCAATTTTTCTAAATTTTTTGCTAGTTCTTCGCCAATAATATCTGGTCTTGTCGCAAGAAATTGTCCAAGTTTAATAAAAGTAGTACCCATTCCTTCGAGAGCTATACAAAGTTTTTCTCCAGGTTGTTTTTGGATGTTTAATATTTTTTTTTGAGATCCAATAGAAATAATATTAAAAAAAAGATTTATAATTAAGGGTAAATTATAAATTTGGTGAATTGTATCTATTGCACCAGACGTAGATAATTTTCTTGCAATTTTAATTAATTGAAAAATTCTTTTAAACATTTAGATTTTCCATCCAGAATGTATAGCAGAAATGCCATTTGAAAGATTTCTATATTCTACATTAGAAAATCCATTTTTTTTAATTAAATCAACTAATTCGTTTTGAGTGTAAAATTCATTAATACTTTTAATAAGATAATCATAAGGTTTTGATGATCCAATAATATATTTTCCAATAAAAGGAATAATTTTTGAGTATTGTTGATAAAAAAGATTAATTATTTCATTATCAACTTTAGAAAACTCTAGACACATGAAACGACCTCCAGGTTTTAAAACTCTAAATGCCTCCTTTAAAGACATATTAATATCAGAAACGTTTCTAAGGCCGTAACTTATTGAGTAGAAATTATAAGTATCATTTTTAAATGGTAGCTTTTCTGCACTTGCTTTATGCCATTTGATATTTTTAAATTTTTCTAGATTATATTTACCAATACGAAACATTTCATCATTCGGCTCAACACATGAAATTTTAGCTGAATTATTATTTTTCTTAGAAAAAAGTTTAGCGATATCACCTGAACCCGAAGCAACATCTATAAGACTCTCATCCAATTGAGGATTCATCCAATCGATTAATTTATTTTTCCAAATTCGATGAATTCCAAGAGACATGACATCATTCATTAAGTCATATTTTTTGTAAACTCTAGAGAATACAGAATTGACTAGTTTTGATTTATTCTGGATACTGCTTTTCATAATTAAATTATATGCCAGAATTACCAGAAGTTGAAAATAATAAAGTTGACCCTGATAATACTGGCATATATACAGTTTAAAAAATATGCCTAATACAAAATCAGCAATTAGAAGGGTTAGACGGGTTAAAAAACAAACTCAAGTTAATAGAATTAGAAAAAGTAAATATAAAAATGCTATTAAACAAATGGATTTGCTAATTAAATCAAAAAATAAAGAAAAAGCTAAAAAATATTTTTCAAAATTTCAATCTATTCTAATGCAGGTTGCTAAATCTGGTGTAGTCAGCAAACGAACAGCGGCAAGAAAGATTTCAAAAACTTCTAAGCGGATTTAATTCAAAAATTAACAATTTTTAGTTGATAGTTTTTTTATTAAGCAACATTTAGTCTTATTAAAACTAAATATAGTTTCTTTTTCAAGTTGCAATTTTTATAATTTTTTTTTTCTATCACAGCGTTAATACTACAACCGAATAAAGTTTTTTTTACATTACAACCTACAGATACTTGCAAAATTTTTCAAAACAGCGTTTAAAGGATTCTTTCAAGAAAATAACTACATGGACAAAAACAACATAAAGAAACAAAATGTTTATCTTTCTGAAGAAGAAAGAACTTTAGACTGGACTGAGATTCAAAGCGCTTTTAAAAAAACATTTGGAAGTGAAATTTATACAAGTTGGTTACAAAAAATTTCTTTAGTAAAAGAATACAACGATTATCTAATTCTTAGTGTTCCGACAAGATTTTTTAGAGACTGGATAGTTTCTAGATACTTAGATAAGATTTTAGAGCAAGTAAAAAGTTTTAAGCTAAGTTTAAATAGAATTGAGTTTAAGATCATAGAGGATAATAAAAATCATTCAGATTTAATAACTAAAACAGATGAAATAAATAAAGTAACAGCTATCCAGGACTCTATTTTAAATTACAACAGATTAAATCCCAATTTAAATTTTGAAAATTTTGTTCAAGGTAAAAGTAATGATATTGCTTTATCTTACTCAAAAAAAATATGCGAACATATATCTAGATACAATCCTTTGTATATTTGTGGAGGAGTAGGATTAGGCAAAACTCACTTGCTTAACGCTATTGGTCTAGAGCTTCAATCTGAAAATAATGTTATGTTTATTTCAGCCGAAAGATTTATGTATCATTTTATTAAATCTATAAAAAAAAATGATATGGTAAATTTTAAAGATTTCTTTAGAAAATCATCAGTTTTTATTATTGATGATATTCAATTTATACGAGGGAAAGAAAGTTTACAGGAAGAATTTTTTCACACCTTTAATAGTTTAATCGATAAAGGTTCTCAAATAATTATATCAGCAGATAGAGCGCCCATGAAGTTAGATAGAGTGCAGGAAAGAATTAAATCGAGACTAGCTGGAGGATTGGTTGTAGATATCGATGTTCCAGATCTTGAATTAAAAGTTAAAATTATTAAGAAAAAAATTATTGAAATGGAAAGTCAATTTAAAGAGAATATTAATTTAAGTGAGGATGTAATTAATTATATAGCAAATGAAAGTAAAACTAATATTCGAGAGCTAATTGGTATTTTAAATCGAGTAATAGCATTTAGTAGAGTTCATAATAAGGAATTAACTATAAATGACTGTAAAAACATATTGAAAGATGTATTTAATCAAATCAGAGTTATAACAGTAGATAAAATACAAAATGTTGTATCCAACTATTTTAACATTCCATTAAATGATATGTTATCACAAAGGCGTTCTAGGCCTTTAGCTAGACCTAGACAGCTAGCAATGTACTTAGCAAAAAAAATGACAACTAGGTCTCTTCCTGAAATTGGAAGAAGATTTGCGAATAGGGATCACACCACTGTGATACATGCGGTCAAGACTATAACTAGATTATCAGAGCAAGATGATGAAATGAAGAAAAATATAAATCAAATAAAAAGTCTTTTACAAGAATAATAATAAAAATGCAGTTTATTGTTAAAAGAGATATCTTATTAAAATCTTTAAACTTTGTTCAGGGTGTAGTAGAGAAAAAAAATACCCTTCCAATTCTTTCTAATGTTTTGTTACAGTTAAAAGATAATAAGCTATCAATAGTTGCTACCGATTTAGATATAATCTTTTACGATGAAATAAATGAAGTAAAGGTCTTAACTGAGGGAAGCACCACAACTTCAGCAGCTATTCTATACGATATACTAAGAAAAATATCGTCTGACTCCGAATTAAATTTTGATCTTAAAACAGAAAACAAACTAAGTTTAAAAAGTGATAATTCTGACTTCAACCTTCTTTGTTTGCCAACTGATAACTTTCCTACATTTGCTGATGAATTTGAGGGTCAGGAAATTTTACTAAATAATAGTAGATTTTTGAAATTATTAAACAAAACTAAAATTGCTATTTCTAATGATGATACAAGACATTATTTAAACGGTATATTTTTACATTTAACTGAAGGGCATGGTAGAAATTTTTTAACAGGAGTAGCTACCGATAGCCATAGATTGTCATCTAGCAGTTTAGAAATTGAAAATGCAGATAATTTTTCCTCTTTAATATTACCTAGAAAAACTGTCTTTCAACTTTGCTCTTTATTAGTGGAGTCTAAAGAAAAGCTTTCAATGCAAACAAGTGAAAATAAAGTTAAATTCACTTTAGGAAATATGAAGCTGATTTCAAAAGTTATTGATGGCAAATTTCCCGATTATAAAAAAGTTGTACCTACAAATAATGAAAAATCTTTAACTGTACCTTCAAAAGATTTTATAAATTCTATAGAGAGGGTGGCAAGTGTCTCTTTAGACAGAAAAGAAGGAGTAAAACTAATTATTAACAAAGAGAATGTTCAACTTTCTGTAAATAGTGCTAGCTCTGGTGAAGGAAATGAAATAATAAAAGCAAATTTTAATTCCGAAAACCTTAATATTAGTTTTAATTCAAAATATTTAATTGATATTGCTTCAGAGATTGAAGATAAAAACTTAAAAATGAATTTTAAAGATTCAGTTTCGCCAGTTTTAATTGTAGATGCCTCTGATAAAAATAGTTATTATGTAATAATGCCTATGAAAATCTAATTTTAGTTAAATTTACAAATTTTTTTTTATTTTAAGCTAAAAGCCTTGGGAAACAATCATTCTAAGCAATAAGTTTATTCAGTCGTTTTCTATTAACTTAAAAAAATGCTATAAATGAGCATCTAAATTATAACAATGTCAAAAAATTCTGCATTAAACTCCAATCAATCTTATGGTGCGGACTCGATAAAGGTTCTAAAAGGCTTAGACGCAGTAAGAAAAAGACCAGGAATGTATATAGGAGATACCGACGATGGATCGGGCCTACATCATATGGTCTTCGAAGTTATAGATAATGCTATTGACGAAGCTCTAGCGGGTCATTGTAAAAATATTACTGTTACAATGAATAAAGATAATACTATTACGGTAGAAGATGATGGTAGAGGAATACCAGTAGATACTCACAAAAGTGAAAAAATCTCTGCGGCCGAAGTTATCATGACCCAACTTCATGCTGGTGGAAAATTTGACCATGATTCGTACAAAGTATCAGGAGGTCTTCATGGCGTAGGTGTTTCTGTTGTAAATGCCCTATCGGAAAAACTAGAGCTAAATATCTATAGAGATGGTAAAGAATATTTGGTAGTTTTTAAAAATGGCAATACTTTAAAATCATTAAAGCAAATTGGTAAAACAAAAAAAAGAGGGACACGAATAAATTTTTTACCATCAAAAGAGGTTTTTTCTTCAACAAAATTTAGTGCTTCAACAATAGAAAAACGAATTAGAGAATTAGCTTTTTTAAATAAAGGAATATGCGTAAAACTTCTTGATCAAACATCTAAAAAAGAAAAAGAATTTGTACATAAATATGATGGTGGAATTGTAGAATTTGTAAAACATATTAATAATAAAAAACCAATTTTGGTAAATAAAAATGAAAAAGAAGTCTTTAAAAAACCTGTTTATGTTACCTCAACAAAAAATAATGTAGTGGTGGAATGCTCCTTCGAGTGGAATGCTGGATATTCTGAAGATGTTCTTCCTTTTACAAATAATATACCTCAAAGAGATGGCGGCACTCACCTTCTTGGTTTCAGAAGTGCCTTGACTAGGGTAATAAACAAATATTCTAATGATAGAAATAGCAATAAAAGAAATAAGATTACTTTGTCTGGTGAAGATATTAAAGAAGGATTGACAGCTGTATTATCAGTAAAAATGCCAGATCCTAAATTTTCTTCTCAAACCAAAGATAAATTAGTATCTTCCGAGATTAGATTAATAGTTGAAAGTATAATAAGCGATAAAGTTTCAACATGGTTTGATCAGAATCCATCTATTGCAAAGACAGTGCTTGAAAAAATTACCCAAGCTGCAATGGCACGAGATGTCGCTAGAAAAGCCAGAGATAGCGTTAGAAGAAAAGGAACTTTTGAACTATCAGGTTTACCAGGCAAACTTGCAGACTGCCAAATACAAAAAAGAGAAGGTACCGAGTTATTTATAGTAGAAGGAGACTCAGCTGGCGGTTCAGCAAAACAAGGTAGAGTTCGTGAGTTTCAAGCAGTATTGCCTTTAAGAGGTAAAATTTTGAATACATATGTTAACGGTAAATCCAATGGAAACGACCAAGCAACAAAAGCATTATCTAAAATGATGTCATCTAATGAAATAGTGACTTTGATTAATGCATTAGGAACTGGTTCAAAAGATTTTAATATTGAGAATTTAAGATATGATAAAATTGTAATTATGACTGATGCAGATGTTGACGGATCTCATATCAGAACATTACTATTAACTTTTTTTAACAATTATCCTTTTAATCAGTTAATTGAGAATGGTCATATTTATTTAGCTCAACCTCCTTTATTTAAAGTGACAAAGTCTAACAAGAGTGTTTATATAAAAGATGAAAAAGAGCTTGAAGAGTATATTTTTAAAACAGCAGGTAAAACAGACAAAAAAATCAAAAAAGGATCCACCGAGTACAATAAATTTATGCAAGATCAAAGAGAAAAACTTTCTATACAGAGATTTAAAGGCTTAGGCGAAATGAATCCCGAAGAGTTATGGGAAACAACATTAAATCCAGAAAATCGAACTATGTTGAAAGTTCAATATAGCAAAGGAACAAAAGAAAAATCTAGAGAAGACCAAAAGATGATAGAAGTACTTATGGGTGATGAAGTAGCACCAAGAAAAGATTTTATCACTAGTAATGCTCTAGAAGTTACCAACCTAGATATTTAGATTTAAAATGAATTTAACTACTCTCTTTAGGCTGAGAGAAAATCTTAATTTAGATAAAAAAACCCTTGTTGTTTTAAGATGGATTGCGATAGTTGGTCAACTAACAGCAATTAATCTTGTCTATTTCATTTTAAAGTTAGATTTTCCAATTTTAATAGCCCATTTCATATTATTGATAGGCATTGCAACTAATTTATACTTACAATTCGGTATAAGGTCTATTATTTTAAAAGATTTATATGCAAGCATATTTTTAATCTATGACTTAATTCAACTAACAGCTTTACTATATTTAACTGGTGGAATCTCAAATCCTTTTTCAATATTAATTATCATACCTGCAATTGTCTCATCAACATTTTTAAGTATGGGCACAACTATCATATTGGGAATTTTAACTATTATTTTTTATTTGCATTAACTGTTTTCCACTACCCGTTGCCTGGAATACATGATGATTCAATTACTTTCCCAAAACTTTATTTAACAGGATATTTATTAGCAATTATTGTTGGTTTAGTGTTTTTAAGTTATTTTGGAATTAGGTTTTCTGGTGAGAGCAAAAGAAGGTCAGATGCAGTAAATAAAGTACAACAGGTAATTGCTAAAGAATATGAACTTGAATCTCTCGGTGGCCAAGCGGCAGCAGCTGCTCATTCTTTAGGTACACCACTAGCAACTATAAGTGTTGTTGCATCAGAACTTAAAAAAGAATTGGGAGAAAACCATGAACATCTCAAGGATATTGAATTATTAATTAGTCAAACTAAAAGATGTGGTGAAATATTAAAACAAATATCAAAAAAGCAAATAAAAGATGACAAATTTTTCTCTAAAACCTCAATTGAAAATCTGCTTACTGAGATCATCGAGAATTTTAAAGAAACTTCATCTAAAAAATTATTATTAAATTTTGATGAGAACAATAATAAATTTGATTTTCAAAGATCCCCAGAATTAATTTATGGGCTAAGAAACTTTATTGGAAACGCTGTAAAATTTTCTAGAAGCATTGTAGAAATAAAGATAAAAAGTAATTCTATAAATTTAGAAGTATCAATTAATGATGATGGTCCAGGATTTCCTGATGACATAAAAGAAATTCTTGGGGAACCATACATTAAATCTAAATCAGGTGAAGTTACTTCAAATACAGGAACAGGATTAGGAACTTTTCTTGGTAAAACACTTTTAGAGAGAAAATTAGCACGTTTATCTTTTCAAAATGATAATAACTTAGGTGGTGCTTCAGTAAAAATTGTATGGAGTGTTTTAGATTTAAAAACTAACGCTTAAATTCAAATGTATAGGATAAAATTTTGTATGCTAATTTTGCGACTAGAAAATTGTAAGAATCAAATTTTTTTATCGGGGCAAGTTCATTAACATCAACGCCGACTATATTAGAAATTTGGCATACACTTTTAATAATTGGCAGTACATCCTCCCATAATAATCCTCCAGGTTCTGGCGTACCTGTTGCAGGCATAATACTTGCATCAAAAGCATCAACATCAAAAGTTATATAAACATTTTTTCCCTCAAAAATAGTTTTTAGGCGATTTAAATCCCAATTTTTTTTATCTTTTCCCCAAAATATTTCAATTCTATCTTTGTTATTTTTATAAAAATTCATCTCAGATTGAGATAAATTTCTTATACCAAAAGAAACAACTTTTACATTTTCAAAATCCAAACATCTTTTAATTGCTGAGGCATGTGAATATTTTTCTCCATTATAACTCTCTCTTAAATCTGCATGAGCATCAAAATGAAGTAAAATTATTTCATTATATTTTTTTACAAAAGGTTTGATCGACCCTACAGTTAAAGAATGTTCACCTCCAAAGACTATAGGAAATTTATTATTTAATAAAATTTTTTCGTTAATTTTCGTTAATTGATTTAGAGCAGACTTAATTTCTTTTTTTATCAAAAATGGTTTTAGCGTTTTAATTCCAATTTCTTTATAAGGTTCTTTATTTAATTCTTCATCGAATAATTCAACTTGATGAGAAGCTTTAATTATTTCTTTAGGTCCATTTTTTGTTCCACCACCATAGCTAACAGTTTTTTCTAAACCGAATGGAACAACTATGACTTTATGATCTGTTTTCTGTTTTGCATCATAACCAAGAAAACCTTTTCTTTGACTTAAATAGTTCATTGAGACTTAAATAACTGAGAAAAATTTCTTTTTTTTCTATTTTTCCAATTTTCACGGTGGTAAGCATCACTAGCAATTAAAGGTAAAACACTCGTAGCTTCAGCAAAAACCATTTGTTCTTTGGCCACATCTACTTTTCCCCATGAGCTAGCCTCT
The DNA here is from genome assembly GCA_902519635.1 of uncultured Pelagibacteraceae bacterium. The sequence goes on along the minus strand of CABYKW010000003.1, from coordinate 10,802 downwards.
TTTAAGGTAGAGCTACTGCAAGCACCATCTCTGGTGTCAGCTACAGTTATTTGAATTGCATATTTATGCATATCAACTTGTTTACCTATTAGATCAGCACAAACAACTGTATCTTGAACAAAATTTTTTGGCACACCTCCTCCAATCATTAGTAAACCAGATTGTTTAGACTTTATTTTAATCTCAGTTAATTCTCTCATCTCTCTAATGGAGTCGATTGTTATGTGTTTTTCTGGATTTTGTTCTTGATGCATAACTAATCCAAAACCAGCTGAACTGTCGGTAAAAGCTGGGCAAAAAATAGGTACATTATTATCAAAAGCTGTTTCTATTAGCGAACCTCTCTTTTTACCCTTCTTTTTTAAGAATTTACCTAACTCTAGAATGAATTCTCTTGAGGTAAAAGCTCTAGGCGGTAGAGTATTAGCTACATCACAAATAGCTTGATCACAGGCTTGAAGCTCTTCTTCATCGATGTAAGTGTCATAAATTCTATCAATATAATTTTTTCTTAGCTCAGTATCATCTTGGAATTGAGATCCTTGGTAGTGTTTAAATCCTAAGGCTTCAAAGAAGTCCATATCAATTATAGAGGCTCCAGTAGCTACTACAGCATCTATCATGTTGTATTTAATTAAATCTGAATAAAGTTTCATACAACCTCCTGCAGATGTTGAACCTGCAATTGTAAGAAAAATAGAGCAGTTTTCATCAGATATCATCTCATTGTAAATTTTAGCTGCGTTAGCTGTATCTCTAGAGGTAAATGACATTTTACCCATTCCCTCAATTATTTTTCGAGCATCAAATGAAGTAATATCAATATGTTCTACAGGATTATTTAGAAATGATTTTTTATTATGTCCGATATTAGGACCATTTTTTTTTGTCATTAAGCAACCAAGTAATTAACTTTACTTGAATCCTCGTATAAAGACATGATTGGTTTATCATTCAACTCAAAGATTTCATTTGAATAAAAACCATTAAATTTTGTTCTAAAAGTTAAACCGTACGCACCTAGCTGACCTAATTCAATATAATCACCTTCTTTTATATTATTTGGTAATAAAAAAGGTCCTTTCATATAATCCAAACTATCACAAGTAGGCCCAAAGAAGCTAAATGCAGTTAGTTTTTTAGAATGAATTCTTCCATTGGTAATCAATTTGCTTGGTAACACAAAGTTTGGAACTCCTGCATCAAATAAAGAGCCGTATGTACCATCATTAATATATAGTTTATGTTTTTTTCTAAGTAAAACTTTAACTATTGTTGATCCACTTTCAGCTACAATAGCTCTTCCTGGTTCACAAATGATTTCAGGCAATTTTGTTAGTTTCAAATTTTTAAGAGATTTTTTTATTTCACTTAAATAGTTAGCCAGAGGTTCAGGATTAAGATCTGGATAGATTGATGGAAAACCTCCACCAATATTTATAACATCAGGTATAATTTTGGTTCTCTTAATTATATTTCCAATTTCACGGATACCTTTTGAATAAGAAATTTTATGCATGCATTGAGAACCGACATGGAAGCTTATTCCAAGTTTTTTTGAATAATCTTTACATAATCTTACAAGACCTAATGCTTCAGATGTTAGTGCTCCAAACTTTCTTGATAAATCAATTTCAGCATGTTCATTAGAAATAGCTATTCTCACAAATAAGTTTAAATCTTTAGCTTGATTTGTAGATTCAAGAATTTTTCTAAGTTCATCTTTATTATCTAATGCAAAATTTCTAACCCCATAATCAAAATAAGCAGATGAAATACTTTCTTTGCTTTTAACAGTATGCATAAAATATAAATTAGCTTCTGACTTCATCTTTTTTATTAATTTAATTTCATTTAGAGAAGCCACATCAAAATCTTTAATCCCATTTGAAATGATTTCTTTAATTACTTTTTCATTAGGATTAGTTTTGACAGCATAAAGAACTTTACCTGAAAAATTATCCTTAAAAAATTTAGTGGATTTTTTTATCGACTTTGGCCGTATACAGTATACGGGGTAATCTGGTTTTAGTTCATTAACTAATTCGTCAACGCTTTCAAATTTTCGCATTTCATGTGTCCCTCGTTAGTTTACACAGAAGGTTTTTAAAAAATTTTAATAAAAAAAACCTTATTTAATCGCATTTAAGGTCTTTTGAACTTCATGTAAAGAAAAAAATGACTATTTGGCCTGTTGTAATAATGATCTTAATAACTATATGTCCATCATATGAGAGGTCAAAAAAATTATCCAAAGCAACTAAATCTCGCAGATTTTGAGGACAAGTCTCTGCTTATTCTAGATGATGACGATCCATTGAGAGGAAGGCTTTCTAGAGCCATGGAAAAGAAAGGTTTTATGCCAAAAGAGGCTAAAACTGTCTCTGAAGCGCTTCAGATAGTTAAAAATAACCCTCCTAGTTTTGCCATAATAGATCTAAGACTTGAAGATGGGAATGGTCTAGATGTGGTTAAAGAGGTGTCTGACAAGAAGAAAGACTGCAGGATAGTAATGTTAACCGGATACGGGAATTTACCTACTGCAGTAGCAGCGGTAAAAGCCGGGGCCATAGATTATATCGCTAAACCTGTTGATGCCGACGATGTTGAAGCAGCTTTATTAGCTTTACCAGAATCAAAGGCAACACCACCAGAAAATCCTATGTCTGCTGATAGAGTAAAATGGGAACATATTCATAGAGTATTTGAATTGTGCAATCGAAATGTTTCTGAAACTGCTAGAAGACTTAAAATGCATAGAAGAACTTTACAGAGAATACTGTCTAAACGATCTCCAAGATAATTTAAAATATCCTTTTAATTTTTTTAATTTGATTGATAGCAACGGTTGCTAAAAGAATTTTGAATAATTCTGCTAATAAAAAAGGTTGAGCGCCTAATTTAAATATTGGTTTATCCCAACCTATTAATTCTCCAAGCCAGAGCATTCCCAAGATATAAATAAAACTTGTTGCAAAAGTTAATTTAAGAAAGTTAGTAATTAAATTATCTTTATAATTAAATTTCCCCGCGAAAAAAGCAGCAACTAGGAAACCAATTAAATAACCCATTGTTGGACCGGTAAAATAAACTAAACCAACTCCTTTTTCTGGAGTTCCTGAAAAAACAGGTAAACCTATAATTCCTTCGACGAGATATAATGTAATAGTTGCAACACCAAGTTTCCATCCAAAACCTATACCAATCATTAGGACTACCAAAGTCTGCATTGTCATAGGCACAGGATAAAAAGGAATTTTTATTTTTGATGAAATAGCTAGAAGTATTGTTCCTATCAAAGCTATAAACAGGTTTTTTACTAATTTCGATTGCGTAAAATTTTTTACAAGTTCCATAAGTATATATTTATCTTTTTTTTAAATTAAATCTACTTATTTGTTAGTTGTATAAATACATCCTCTAAATCCCCATCTTCAGTGACAATATCTAGTATTTTTATATTATTTTGACTTAAATATTTGATAATTTCTCCAAAATTAAGTGAATTTTTTTCATAAGTAATCGAAATTGACTCATTAGAATTTATGTTAAATTGAATTCCTTCCATTTTTAATATTTTATTTTTATCAATATTCTTAACTTTAAAGTTAATTTTTTTGGTTTGAATTCTATCTAAAAGTTTTTGGGTAGTATCAAGAGCAACTAAATTACCTTTATCTAAAATTGCTATTCGATCACACATTTCTTGGGCTTCAAATAAATAGTGAGTAGTCAGAATAATTGTAACGCCTTCTTTATTTAATTCTTTAACATTGTTCCAAAGATTATTTCGCAATTCAACATCCACACCTGCTGTAGGTTCATCTAAGATTAGAATGGGAGGTTGATGAACCATTGCTTTTGCAATAAGTAACCTTCTTTTCATGCCGCCTGATAAGCTCCTAGAATAAGCACTTGCTTTGTTTTCCAAGGCTACCATTTTTAAAATTAAGTCAGTAATTCTATCTTCTTTTTTAACTCCATATAATCCAGCTTGTAAATTAAGCAATTGTTTAGGGGTAAAGAAAGCATCCAAATTAACTTCTTGAGGAACTATTCCAATCGAAGCTTTTACTTGCCTAGGGTTTTTATCAATATCAAATCCCCAAACATTTACTTTACCTTTTGTTTTTGAAACAGTTCCTCCTAAGATATTAAGGAATGTTGTTTTGCCAGCACCATTAGGCCCAAGTAAACCAAATACTTCTCCTTGATCTACTTGAAAATTTAAATTTTTGAGCGCTTTATTTTCTTTTTTGTTTTTAAAATCCGAGTAAACTTTTGTAAGATTTTCAACAGTTAAAGCAAATTTATTCATAGTTTGATTAAATATAGGTCAAAAATTAATGTAATATATATATATGAGTTCTATAAAAAAAACAGATCATTATTACCTCATAGATGGTTCAGGTTATATTTTTCGTGCTTATTACGCTTTACCTCCTTTATCTAGAAAAAGTGATGGACTTCCAACGGGTGCAGTAAGTGGTTTTTGTTCTATGCTTTTTAAATTGTTAGAAGATTCAAGATCAGATGACTCAGTTCATAAGCCAACACATTTTGCAGTTATTTTTGACTCGGCTAGAAAAAATTTTAGAAATGATATTTATAATGAGTATAAAGCAAATAGGGCTGAAGCACCTGATGATTTAATTCCCCAATTTGAATACATAAGAAAATCAGTAAAGGCATTTAATTTACCATCAATAGAACTTCTTAACTATGAAGCAGATGATCTTATAGCTACTTATGCAAAACAAATTACAGAAGCAGGTGCCAAAGTTACAATAATTTCTTCTGATAAAGATTTAATGCAATTAGTATCAGACAAAATTAGATTATATGATCCAATGAAAAGTAGGGTTATTGGAGAAAAAGAAGTTTTGGAAAAATTTGGCGTTAAACCTAATCAAGTTATAGACGTACAATCTTTAGCAGGTGATTCATCAGATAATATTCCAGGTGTACCTGGAATAGGGATAAAAACAGCAGCAGAATTAATTAATAAGTATAAAACTCTAGATATATTATTAAAAAAAGCTTCTGAAATACCTCAAAATAAAAGACGAGAAACATTATTGGCTAATAAAGATAAAGCATTGTTAAGTAGGCGGCTAGTAACTTTGAAAGATGACGTTCCAGTTAAGGATGATCCGAGTAGTTTCATGATTAAAGAAATAAAAAAAGATAATCTTTATAATTTTTTAAGAGATATGGAGTTTAATAGATTATTAAGCCAAGTAATTAGTTTCTATGGAGAAGATAATGTAGTTAATCCTATTTCTAATGTAAAAAAAACTACAGTTTCTAAAATTGATGTCAATCTTTACAAAAGTATACTTACTGAGAAAGACTTAGATAAATTAATAGACATTTTAAATAAAAAATCGTTTATTTCTATAGATACAGAAACATCATCTCTGAATCCATTAGAAGCAGAACTAATCGGAGTTTCTTTTTGCTATGATCCAAACAAAGCTTATTATATTCCTGTGGGACATAAAAATGTTAAAAGTCTTGATAAAGAATTAGTTCTAAAAAAAATTAAACCTCTGCTCGAAGACCCAAGTATTAAAAAGATTGGTCAGAATATTAAGTATGATTTTATTGTTTTAAAAAATCATGGTGTTGAAATTAACCCTATAGAAGATACCATGTTATTGTCTTATGTTCTGGATGCCGGAAATAATAGACACAACATGGATACTCTTTCTGAATTGCATCTTAATCACAAAACTATTTCTTACAAAGATGTTGTTGGTATAGGAAAGAAACAGCAAAATTTTTCAGAGGTAAACTTAGAAGAAGCAACCAAATATGCTGCAGAGGATGCAGATGTAACATTAAGGCTTTACAATCTTTTATTAGAAAGGATTAATAAGGAAAAGTTAGAAAAAATTTACGAAATATTTGAAAAACCAATGATTAAACTTCTTTCAAAATTAGAGATAAATGGAGTCAAGGTTGATCAGGTCTATTTAGAGCAATTATCAAAGAAATTTGAAGAAAAATTAAAAAAAATAGAAAAAGACATTTATGCGATCTCAGGAAAAGAATTTAATATTGGTTCTCCAAAACAGCTCGGAGAAGTAATTTATAATGATTTGAAAATTGCAAAATTGAAGAAAACCAAAAAAGGGAGTTTAGCTACAAGTGCAAAAATTTTAGAGGATTTGGCAATAACAGGACATAAATTTCCTAATCTGGTCCTGGAATGGAGACAAGTATCAAAATTAAAAAGCACTTATACCGATGCATTACAAGATCATATTAGCAATAAAACTAATAGAGTGCATACTTCATTTCTTTTAGCAGCTACTAATACAGGTCGACTAGCTTCTAGTAATCCAAATTTGCAAAATATACCCATTAAAACTATTGATGGTAAAGAGATTAGAAAAGCCTTCATTGCTGAAAAGAATAATATTCTTATTTCTGCTGATTATGACCAGATAGAAATGAGAATACTTGCAGATATTGCAGATGTTAAAGAGTTAAAAAAGGCTTTTAAAAACAATCAAGACATTCATGCTTTAACTGCTAGCCAAGTTTTTGGATTATCATTGAATAAAGTTACTGATGATTTTAGAAGAAAAGCTAAAGCAATAAATTTTGGAATTATTTATGGTATTACACAATATGGTTTAGCTAAACAAATATCTGTATCTAATCAAGAAGCACTAGATTTCATAAATTCTTATTTCAAAAAATTTCCAGAGATAAAGGAATACATGAACTCAACAATCAAAACATGTAGAGCTAAAGGTTATGTTACTAATATATTCGGTAGAAGAATTCATCTTCGAGGCATAAATGATAAAAATTTTAGTGTAAGAAGTTTCCAAGAAAGAGCTGCGATTAATGCTCCTATTCAAGGTTCGGCTGCTGATGTAATAAGACTTGCTATGATAAAAATAGATAAGATTCTAGCTGATAAAAAAAATAAAGCTAAAATGCTTCTGCAAATACATGATGAATTAATATTTGAATGTTTAAAAAAAGATGAAAATGAAATTAAAAAAACTATTAAAGAGGCTATGACTGGGATTTCTAGTTCAGATCATCATATGTTTTCGATTCCTTTGGAGGTGAGTATTAATTCAGGTAATAATTGGGGAGAGGCTCATTAGACGCCTAAATTTTGACATTAAGATCTTGAAAATGATTATATGGCACAAACAATTGCATTAGTAGATGATGATAGAAATATTTTAACCGGCATAAGTATTGCTCTTGAGAGAGAAGGTTTTAAAGTTCAAACATATATAGATGGAGAGTCAGCTTTAATTGGATTAACCAGAAATCCACCCGATTTAGCAGTCTTGGATATTAAAATGCCAAGAATGGATGGAGAGGAATTATTAAAAAAATTAAGAAAAAAAATATCAATTCCTATTATTTTTTTAACTTCAAAAGATGAAGAAGTCGATGAACTGCTAGGTTTAAAATTAGGTGCAGACGATTTTGTAAAAAAATCTGGAGGATTTTCAACTAAAGTTTTAATTGAAAGAATAAGAGTTCAACTAAGAAAAAAAAATAACGTAGTCGATGATAATAAAAATATAATAAGTCATGGAAAATTAAAATTAGATCCATCTCAATTAGAATGTGAATGGGGGGGAAAACCTTTACCTGATAAACTAACAACTACAGAATTTTTAATTGTTAAAGAATTGGCTAAAAGACCTGGGGTGATAAAAGAAAGAGCTCATTTAATGGATATTGCTTATAAGGAAAATACAGAAATTGAAGACAGAACTATAGATAGTCATGTTAAAAGAATAAGAAAAAAATTCAAAAAAGTTGATGAAAAGTTTTCTGCAATTGAAACTAGATATGGAAGTGGGTATAGATGGAATGTTAGTTAATGAAAGAAAAAAAATCAGCATCTATATTAAAAAAATTTCTATTATTTAATTTAGGCGTTTTTTCCATATTAGGACTTCTCACAATAATCTATCTTAAGGCTATTCAGCCCAATCTTGTTAAAAAAAGAGCAACTGACCACTATATTATTATTAACAATACAGTTGATCATCTTCAGAGATTGAATATTAGTTTCAACTCAAAAGATATTAGAACTTTTTTATTGTCAACGCGTTTTTTGTTTCAAAGTCTAGATAGAGTACAATTTTATAATATCGATGGAGATCTAATTGGAGATACTAATATTTTAGATTTAGACCAAAATGTTTTTACAAGATCGGATATTATTATTGAGGAAACAATAGACGGAAAAATAAAAGAAAAAGATAATTTAAAACAATCAATCAAAAAACAAAATGAAAATTTGATAAAGGAAACGATATTAAATAAGTATGAAAATGAACCTATAACTATTTCAGAAAATATCCAAAACAATTTTTTTGTAAGCACGCTAAGCAGGATTCAGCTTAACAAGAAAGATGTAGGTTATATAGTTGTATCAGAAGAAGCCAATGATATTCTCAATGCAGTTAAAGAAAGACAAGCTTTTATAATTAGAACTGTTTTAGCAGTAGCATTAGTAATTTTAATTTTTTCTCTTTTTTTAAATAAATATATTTTAAAACCGATTGGTTTATTAGTTACATTTAGCGAAGCAATTAAAAAAAAGTCTAATAAAAATATTGATATAAAAAATTTTTTTGTTAGAGAAGATGAAATTGGAAAATTAACAAAATCTATTGATGAAATGACTAAGGAACTTCAAAAAAGAACTACCAGAGCAGAAACTTTTTCTAACGATCTTGCACATGAAATTAGAAATCCTCTAGCTTCATTAAAAAGTGCTTCGGAGTTATTAGATAAAACTACTGAAAAAAAAGAAAGTGAAAAATTATTAACAATTATAAATCATGACGTAGAAAGAATTGAGAGGTTAATCACCGATTACTCTCAAATGCTTAAAGACGAAGCTTCTTGGTCTAGAGAGCAAATGAGCAAAGTCAATTTAATTGAAATAATTACTAATGTGGCAGATGATTTTAGACAAGATTTAAAGAATCAAAATAAAAAAATTCAAATAAGTATTAAAAAAAAGATAGTTTCAAAAAACGGTCATTATATCTTAGGTATTGAAAACAGATTAGAGCAAGTAATAGCTAATTTATTGGATAATTCTATTTCATTTAGTGACGATAATAAGAAAATCGAAATTGAAGTTGAAGAAACTTCAAATAATTTAGTAATATTGATCAAAGATGAAGGTCCAGGGTTTTCAGAAACCTCTCCTCAAAAAATATTTAAAAGATTTTACAGTAATAGACCAAAAAGCTTTGGAAAACACTCTGGTTTAGGTCTAAACATCGTTAAGAATATTGTAGAATTACATGAAGGAACAATATCTGCCTCAAATAGACTAAATAAAGGAGGCGCACAGGTTGAAGTATTGCTACCTAAATTTTCTTAGCAATCTTTCTTGATAACATTGATTTATGTTGTTAAATAACTCTAAAATATGTCTCAAGATTTTAAAGTAAAAGATATTAATCAAGCTGAATTTGGTAGGAAAGAAATTTCTCTAGCTGAAACAGAAATGCCTGGGTTAATGGCGTTAAGAAAAGAATACAAAAGCAAAAAACCTTTAAAAGGAGCACGAATACTTGGATGTCTACATATGACTATTCAGACTGCTGTTTTAATTGAAACTTTAGTAGAGTTAGGAGCGGAAGTTAGATGGTCATCTTGCAATATTTTTTCTACACAAGATCATGCGGCTGCAGCAATTGCTAAAGCTGGTATACCTGTATTTGCTTGGAAAGGTGAGACCGAAGAAGAGTATTGGTGGTGTGTTAAACAAACTATAGAGGGCAAGAAAGATTGGAAGCCAAATTTGATTTTAGATGATGGTGGAGATCTTACAGCTTTAATGCATAAAGATCATAAAGATTTACTCAAGAATGTTAAAGGTGTTTCTGAAGAAACAACAACCGGTGTTTTAGCACTAAAGAAAATGGAAGCTAAAAAAGAACTTTTAATACCTGCAATCAATGTAAACGACTCAGTTACTAAATCTAAATTTGATAATCTTTACGGCTGTAGAGAAAGTTTAGTAGATGGAATAAAAAGAGCAACTGATGTTATGATGTCTGGTAAAGTAGCAATAGTTGCTGGATTTGGTGATGTTGGAAAAGGAAGCGCAGCATCTTTAAGACAAGCCGGTGCTAGAGTTATGGTGACAGAAACTGACCCAATTTGTGCTCTACAAGCAGCAATGGAAGGATATGAAGTAGTATTAATGGACGAAGCTATTAAAGATGCTGATATTATAGTAACAGCTACTGGCAACAAAGATATTGTAACTGCAGATCATATGAGGGATATGAAAGATAGAGCAATATTATGTAACATAGGTCACTTTGATAATGAAATTCAAGTTGAAGCCTTAAAAAATTATAAATGGGATGAGATCAAACCTCAGGTTCATGAAATAGAATTGCCAAGCAAAAAAAGAATCATTTTATTAGCCGAAGGAAGACTGGTTAATTTAGGTTGTGCAACTGGGCATCCAAGTTTTGTAATGAGCGCTTCTTTTACTAATCAGGTGATCGCTCAAATTGAATTATGGAATAACTCTGATAAATATGAAAAGAAAGTTTATGTTTTACCAAAACACTTAGATGAAAAAGTAGCTACATTACATTTAGAAAAAGTTGGAGCAAAATTAACTAAAATGTCAAAAGACCAAGCAGACTATATTAGCGTTAAACCATCAGGACCATTTAAACCAGATACTTATCGCTACTAGATAGTAGCTAATGATTATTAAATCTTTAGATCACCTTAGATTAATCTCACATAAAATTGCAGACAAAGTCTCT
>CABYKW010000002.1 GCA_902519635.1 uncultured Pelagibacteraceae bacterium | reverse complement strand
CAATAAACTTCCTGAACCAATAAAAAACGGAACAAGCAATTTCACCTCTAATATTGCTACACTTCTTTCAATACCAAATCATGTTTTTCAAGGAAATTTAAAAGGAGCAGGAGATGCAACTGCTAGTTTTCTTATCAATACGACCATAGGTATAGTTGGATTAGCTAATCCAGCATCAAAATTAGGATTGAACGCTCAAAAAGAAGATGTTGGACAGACTTTAGGAGCTTATGGATTTGGACCAGGATGTTATTTTGTATTACCAATTTTAGGTCCTACAACGGCTAGGGACTCTATAGGAATGATAGCCGATACCTTTGTTGACCCATTTGCACATATAACTTGGAGAGAAAATGAATTGTTTGGGGTATCAGGAAACCAGATTGATTATGTTGCTGTGAGAAGCACTACAGCTGTAGATTTTAGAGCAGATAACGAGACTAATTTTCAGAGTTTAGAAAAAAATTCTATAGATTTGTACGCTTCATTTAAAAGCTTATATTTACAAAATAGAGAAAATAAAATTAATAATTCCAGTGAAGCTGAAGATGACTGGGGAAATTTAGACAATTAAAGCCATTCAAAGGATGAAAAAGCTAAGTCTAATATTGATTTCACTGATCTTCTTAAGCGGCTCAATTTTTGCAAGCACTTACAGTTCAGATCCAAAAATGTTTGTCTCTGAGCTAGTGAACGATGCAATAAGTAAATTATCTGACAAAAATTTAACCAAAGAAGAAAAAACTACTTTTATAGAAAATGTAGCTATAGAGAATGTAGATATAAATGCATTAGGTTTATATACCCTTGGAGAATTAAGAAAATCCACAGATAAAAATATTTTAGAAAGCTACCAAGAAGCTTTTAAAAAATACTTTTTAAAGAGTCTAACTTCTAGACTAACAGACTATTCAACAAATAAATTTGAGATTATTGAAGCAGAGAAAAAAAGCGTTAACTATACTATTGTGAAGTCAAAAATAATTGCTAATGATAATCAACCAGAGATAAAAATTGACTGGAGAGTTTATACAAAAAATCCTGACAAACCTCTAATAAGAGATCTAATTGTTGAAGGATTAAGTTTAGCAAGAACACAAAAAGAAGAATTTTCATCTATACTAAATTCTAATAATAACGATATTAAAATTTTAATAGCGAAATTAGAGGAATTTATTAACAGTTAATTAATGGTGGGCCCGCCAGGACTCGAACCTGGGACCAATACATTATGAGTGTACTGCTCTAACCAACTGAGCTACAGGCCCTTTACTAGTACCTTTTACATCAGAAAAAATTATTTTTCTAGGAAACTTTTTAGTTGTTTTGATCTGCTTGGGTGTTTTAATTTTCTAAGAGCTTTAGCTTCTATTTGTCTAATTCTCTCTCTTGTAACAGAAAACTGTAAACCAACTTCTTCTAAGGTGTGATCAGTGTTCATTCCAATTCCAAAACGCATTCTTAAAACTCTTTCTTCTCTTGGTGTTAAAGAGGCTAAAATTTTTGTAGTTGACTCACTTAAATTTGATTGAATAGCCGTATCTAAAGGTTGTAATGCATTTTTATCCTCAATAAAATCTCCTAGACTGCTATCCTCTTCATCTCCCACAGGAGTTTCAAGTGATACTGGCTCCTTAGCTATTTTTAATACTTTTCTAACTTTTTCTAGAGGCATTGCTAATTTTTTTGCTAACTCTTCAGGTGTTGGTTCTCTACCAAACTCACTCATAATTTGTCTTTGTGTTCTTACTATTTTATTAATGGTCTCTATCATGTGAACTGGAATTCTAATTGTTCTTGCTTGATCTGCAATTGATCTTGTAATGGCTTGTCTGATCCACCAAGTAGCATAAGTTGAAAATTTATAACCTCTTCGATATTCAAATTTATCTACTGCTTTCATCAAACCAATGTTTCCCTCTTGAATAAGATCTAAAAATTGAAGTCCTCTATTAGTATATTTTTTAGCAATAGAAATTACTAATCTAAGATTTGCTTCAACCATTTCCTTTTTAGCTATTCTTGACTCTCTTTCTCCTTTTTGAATTCTACTTACTAACCTTTTGAATTCACCAACTGACAACCCTATTTTTTTACTAAAATCAACTAACCTTTCTCTAATTTCAGAAAAATCTTTTTTAAATTTCTTAAAAAAATTTTTCCATACTTGATTTTCCTTTAAAAAAGACTCAAATTTAGGGTTTATTTCATTGCCTATATAATATTTTAAAAATTCTTCTCTAGAAATTTTATTGTCCACAGCTAACCTTAACAACACACCTTCTAAGGAAACTATCTTTTTATTTTCTTTGTAATGTAACTGCACTAATTCTTCAACTACATGTGGGGCTAATTGAAGGTTTTTAAAATTATCAACCAATAATGTTTGTATCTTTTTAAAGTTTTTATTTTTGGATATTGAAAGTTCTTTTGAGTCTAGTAAGCAATATAATTTTTCTTTTTGATATTTTTGAAGTTTAGAATAATTTTTGTTTAATGAATCTAAGATATTAATTATCCTAGGTTTAATTTCTTCCTCCATTTTTGCCAATGAAACATTGAATTCATCATCCTCAGTAGTGGTTTCATGTTCTTTCTTTTCATCATCTTTTCCTGCTTCGTCTTTTTTTTCTTCTTTGTTATCTAATTTTTTTTTAATTTTTAACTCATCACCTTCTTCTAAGGATTCAAAGTCCTCATATGTTGAATCTATATCAATTATGTCTCTAACTAAAAGTTGCTGATTTTCTATCTGTTCTTTCCATTCAAATATTTTTTTTCCAATTATTGGGCTTTGTGTTAAAGCATTTATCATAACATCTTTTCCTGCTTCAATTCTTTTTGCAATTGCAATTTCACCTTCTCTAGATAAAAGTTCAACTCCACCCATTTCTCGAAGATACATTCGAATTGGATCATCGCTTTTATCTGAAGATTTATCTTCAGTTGTGCTTGCTGTTTCTTTCTTTTTATTTGACTGAAATTGAGATTTTTTTTCTACTAAGGTTATTTTTTCATCTACAATAATAATAAAAGCTTTTTCAATATTCTCTATTGTTCCATTTCTTTTTCCTAAGGACTTTCCAAGCTCTTCGTAGGTAATAAATCCTCTATGCTTTCCTTTATCTAAAAGTCTCTCAAATGATTTTGTAATTATTTTTTCAGCCATTAAAATTTCTATTAGAGTAGTGGAATATATATAATCACTAGATTATAAAAATCTACTTCTTTTTAATCCCGATTTAATTGGTTTTTAAGCTTTACTAGCTCAGTGTAAGAGGTTTCATCTAAGTTCTTGATCAGCTCTTTTTCTAGAGATTCTATTTTTTTTAGATTATTCAATTCTTTTAATTCAGCTATTAATTCATTAAGCAACTCTAATATAGCATCATTATTTTTAGTCTTTAAAATTATCTGAATACTAGAGTTTTCCTGTATCTCTTCAATTAATTTTTTGTAATCAGCAGTAATTTTTGATTTAATAGTTCTCTCATCGTCGCCGTTTAACAATAAAGTAATAATTAACTTTTTCAAACTTTCATTTTTTTCTGATAAAAAATTTATTTCAGATATTTCTTCAATCTTTTTTGATGCTAAATCAAAATAATTTAACATTATAAATAGTACAGAAAATTCCTTTATTTGAATTTTTGAAAAACCACTTTTTTTTTTATGTAAAGTTTTTGTTTCATTTAATAGTCGATATTCTTCTTTGTTATTATATTTATTGAATCGACGATATGGTTGTCTAGCATTTTGAATTGGGGTTAATCTTTTAATTTTATCTAAAAAATCTTCTAACACATATTTTCTAAGTGTTTCGTCTTTAATCAAATAACATAGTTTTTTAATTTCCTTTTCAAATTTAGATATTTCAAAAGGGTTATTTCGATCTATTTTATTTAAATAGTGGTCCCATACATATGTTTGAATTATTTTTTTTTCTTTTAAAAGAGATAAAAAATTTTCTTTACCATTTTGTTTTATATAATCATCTGGGTCATTCCCTTCAGGGATAATTGAAAAAAAGATTTTGTTTTCTTCATTAATTAATGGAAAAAGTTTTTCAGCTATTCTCGAAGCTGCATTTTGACCACTTTGATCTCCATCCAAACAAATAATGGGATTGGAGAAAAATTTCCAAATTAGATTTATTTGTCGATCTGTTAATGCAGTTCCTGAATTTGCTATGACATTTCTAATTCCCGCAGAATAAACACTTACTACATCCATATATCCTTCAACTATAATCACCTCTTTAGTTTCAGCTCGACATAATTTTGCTTTATCTAAATTAAAAATCATATTGCCTTTTTTATAAAATTCAGTTTCTGGTGAATTAATATATTTAGCTAATTTACTTTCTTTGATTATTCTTCCTCCGAAAGCAATTGGATCTCCAGTTATATTATTTACAGGAAAAATTATTCTCGAATTGAACCTGTCAATATATTTTCCACTTTTATCATGCTTGTAATATAAACCTGTTAAATTTATATCTTCTTCTGAATATCTTTGTAATAAATTCTCATAAAAATTATTTTTCCATGGAACATAACCTAATTTAAATTCTTCAATATTATTTTTTTCTACACCTCTTTTGTTCAAATACTCTAATGCCTCTTTGTTATTTGAATTAAATAATTCTTTGTAAAAAAAATCTGAATATTCTCTATAAATTTTTTTGTAAGTTTGAAATCTTATATCTTTTTTTTTATCAAAATTTGAAAACCTATAAGGCTGCATACCTGCCTCTGCAGCAAGAATTTTAACTGCTTCTCCAAATCCAATCGACTTTGTCTTCATTAAAAAATCAAAAATATTTCCGTGTTCTCCGCTGCTAAAACAATGATAAAACTCTTTTTGATCATTTACGGTAAAAGATGGACTTTTTTCATTTTTAAAAGGTGAAAGTCCTATAAATTCTTTTCCTCTTTTTTTAAGTTGTACAGATTTGCCTACAACTTGAGATACTTTTAATCTTAACTTTATTTCATCAAGATATTCCTTTGGATATTTCATTTATTTTAAAAGTCCCTTAATTATTCCACTTACTTTTGAAAAATCTAAAGTATCAGCATGTTTAGACTTTAGCTCTCCCATAACTTTACCCATATCTTTCATAGATGAAGCTCCAACCGACTTAATCACTTCCTCACAAATTTTTTTTGTTTCTTCTTCGCTTAGCTGTTTAGGTAAAAATGTATTTATTACATTTATTTCTTTTGTCTCATTATCCAAAAGTTCGGTCCTTTGAGCTTTTTTATAAACTTCACAGGATTCGTTTCTTTGTTTTATCATTTTTTTTAAAATACCAGTTATATCAGAGTCTTTAATCTCCTTTTGACCTTTAGAGCGACCTGCTATTTCGGCGTCTTTTATTGCTGAGACTATAAGTCTTAATGTAGGATAGGTATTTTTATCTTTGGCCTTTAAGGCTTCGTTTAGCTTGTCTTCTATTTGTTTTTTAAGAGACATAAATTTTAAAAATTTATTTTAATCACAATTCTTATCTAAAATAAAAAGAACTTTCTTGACGATTATATTTCTATTTCATATGTTTCGCAAAATCATGTTTATAAGTTTTTTACTTTAACTTATGAGTTGTATTTGAAGCAATTTGGTCAAAATATAAACTCTAACAAAAATCTTAAAAAGATCGATTCCAACGCTATTTTAATTCTACAAAACGGTAAGTTCTTTCAGGGTATAGGTTTAGGTTGCCAAGGAACAGCTACAGGAGAAGTATGTTTCAACACATCTATTACAGGATATCAAGAAATTATTTCTGACCCCTCATATGCTGAACAAATTATTAATTTCACTTTTCCTCATGTTGGAAATGTCGGGTCTAATAAAGAAGATCACGAATCTGATAAAATTTGGACTAAAGGAGTTATAATTAACACTGAAATTACTGATCCATCTAATTACAGATCTCTAAAACATTTAGATCAGTGGCTAAAACATAATAAAATAGTAGGCATCACAGGTATTGATACAAGAAATTTGACAAATTTTATAAGAGATAAAGGAGCACCTAAAGGAACTATATCCTTTATAAGAAATGCTAAATTTAATATCAAAAAACTTCTTAAAACTACTCAAAAGTGGAGTGGTTTGAAAAATTTAGATTTAGCAAAACAAGTTACAACCAAAAAAAATTATATTTGGAAAGATTTTAAAACTTGGAAAAAGGGAGAGGGTTTTATTAAAAATAAAAAAAAATCTTTACATGTCGTTGCTGTAGATTATGGAATTAAAAAAAATATTTTAAGATACTTTTCTGACTTTAACTGTAAAGTTACAATAGTTTCCTGTAAAACAAATGCTAAAGATATTTTAAAATTAAAACCTAATGGAATCTTTTTATCTAACGGACCAGGAGATCCAGCTGCAACTGGAAAATATGCTATTCCAATAATTAAAGAATTTATAAGAAATAATCTTCCGGTGTTTGGAATTTGTTTAGGTCACCAATTGCTTGGTTTAGCCTTAGGGGCAAAAACAAAAAAAATGAATTTGGGTCACAGAGGTGCGAACCATCCTGTTAAAAATTTGATAAAAGGGAATGTAGAAATAACAAGTCAAAATCATGGATTTGAGATAGTTAAGAAAAGTTTACCAAAAAATATTCAAATTACTCATCTATCCCTTTTTGATAATAGTGTGGAAGGAATCAAGCTTAAATCTAAACCAGTTTTTTCTGTTCAATATCATCCTGAATCTAATCCTGGGCCTCAAGATAGCGTTTATTTGTTCGAAGAGTTCGTAAAAAGTATGAAAAAAAATGCCAAAAAGAAAAGATATTAAAAAAATTTTAGTTGTCGGTGCCGGTCCAATTATTATTGGTCAAGCCTGTGAATTTGATTATTCAGGCACACAAGCATGTAAGGCGTTAAAAGATGAAGGTTATAAAGTAATTTTAATTAATTCAAATCCTGCAACTATTATGACAGATCCAGATGTTGCTCATAAAACTTATATAGAACCAATTACTTTAGAGGTTTTAGAAAAAATTTTAATCAAAGAAAAGCCAGACGCAATCCTTCCTACTATGGGAGGTCAAACTGCTTTAAATCTAGCTATGGAGGCAAAGAAAAAAGGTATTCTTAAAAAATACAAAATTGAACTTATAGGAGCAAATTCTACAGCTATTTCTAATGCTGAAGATAGAAAAAAATTTAGAAAAAATATGCTCGATATAGGATTAGACCTACCAAAATCAAAAGTGGTAAATAATTTTAATCAAGCATCCAAAGTTTTAAAAAAAATTGGCCTCCCAGCTATAATAAGACCTGCTTTTACACTTGGAGGTCTTGGAGGAGGAATAGCAAAAACTAAGAAAGAATTTTTTAAAATTATTAAAAACGGTCTTCAAGAATCTCCTGTTAACCAAGTATTAGTCGAGGAGTGTTTGGAAGGATGGAAAGAATTTGAGATGGAAGTTGTAAGAGATAAAAAAGATAATTGTATAATTATATGTTCTATTGAAAATATTGATCCTATGGGAATTCACACTGGTGACTCGGTTACTATCGCGCCAGCATTAACACTTACAGATAAAGAATACCAAGTAATGAGAAACGCGTCTATCGCATGCTTAAGAAAGATAGGAGTAGAAACTGGGGGGTCTAATGTACAATTCGCAATAAATCCTAAAGATGGAAGAATGGTTATTATAGAAATGAATCCAAGAGTTTCTAGATCCTCAGCATTAGCTTCAAAGGCCACTGGATTTCCAATTGCTAAAGTCGCTGCAAAACTTGCTGTAGGTTATACTTTAGACGAATTAAAAAATGAAATAACAAAAGTTACTCCTGCTTCATTTGAGCCAACTATTGACTATGTGGTAACTAAAATTCCAAGGTTTACTTTTGAAAAATTTTCAAGATCAGCCGCTGTTTTAGGAACATCTATGAAATCTGTGGGAGAAGCAATGGCAATAGGTAGAAATTTTAAAGAATCTCTACAAAAAGCTTTAGTTTCCCTTGAAACTGGTTTTTCAGGTGTTGATCAAATTTTTAATTTAAAAATTAAACAAATTGAGAAGAAACTTAGGGAAAATATACCAAATAAGATTTTGCTTATAGGCGAAGCTTTAAGGAAAAAAATTAATATAAAAAAAATACATCAACTCTCAAAAATTGATCCTTGGTTCTTAAACCAAATAAAAGACATTATAGATAATGAAAATAAAATAAAAAAAAATGGTTTACCTAAAACATATAACGAATTTAATTATATAAAGTCTATTGGCTTTACAGATAAAAAATTATCAGAATTAACAAATATTTCTGAAAATATTGTAAGAAAAAAAAGAATAGCCTTAAAAATTTTACCTGTTTATAAAAAAGTTGACACATGTGCATCAGAATTTAAGTCATTTACCCCTTATATGTATTCTACTTATCAAAGAAACTTTTCTTCAAATACTGAGTGTGAGGCAGAACCATCCAGCAGAAAAAAGATTATAATTCTTGGAGGCGGCCCCAATAGAATTGGCCAAGGTATTGAGTTTGACTACTGTTGTTGCCAAGCTAGTTTTGCTTTGAAAAAAGCCAGATTTGAAACAATCATGGTAAATTGTAATCCTGAAACAGTTTCAACAGACTATGATACTAGTGATAGATTATATTTTGAACCTTTAATAGAAGAATTTGTTTTTAACATAATTAAAAAAGAAAAGTCTAAAGGAAATTTGGTTGGTGTTATAACTCAATTTGGAGGACAAACTCCAATTAAATTAGCAAAATTTTTACACGAAAATAAGCTTCCAATACTAGGAACGCAATACAGCTCTATAGATCTAGCCGAAGATAGAGACAGATTTAGAAAACTTATAAATAAATTGAAATTGAAACAAGCAGAAAGTGGAATTGCAAAAAGCTTCTCTCAAGCACTAAAAATATCTGAAAAAATTGGTCTTCCACTAATGGTTAGACCATCGTATGTTTTAGGTGGTAGAGCTATGGAAATTGTTCATGAAAAAAAACAACTTAGAAATTTTGTTCAAGAAGCTTTTAAAGCTGCAGAAAAAAATCCAATTTTAATTGACAAATTTATAGATAATGCAATGGAGGTAGATGTGGATGCCTTATCAGATGGTAAACAAGTTTTTGTTGCAGGGGTAATGCAGCACATTGAAGAAGCGGGTATCCATTCAGGTGACTCGGCTTGTAGTTTGCCCCCTGTATCAATAAAACCATTTTTAATTAAAGAAATTGAAAATCAAACAAAAAAGTTGGCTTTAGCTTTAAAAGTCAAAGGTTTTATGAATGTTCAATTTGCAATTAAAAAAGATGAAATTTATGTTATCGAAGTAAATCCAAGGGCAAGTAGAACTGTTCCATTTGTCTCAAAAGCAAAAAATTTACCTTTAGCAAAAATAGCATCGAGAGTTATGGCTGGAGAAAAATTATCTAATTTCAATTTGAGAAGTAAAAGTAAAAAAATGTTTGCAGTGAAAGAAGCAGTATTCCCATTTAATAAATTTCCAAACAGCGACCTTTTACTCGGACCAGAAATGAAATCTACTGGTGAAGTAATGGGATTTGATAAAAACTTTGGGATGGCATTTGCCAAAAGCCAGATTGCTGCTTCTAATTCTCTTCCAAAAAAAGGATTAGCATTTATTTCTTTAAAGAATAGTCATAAAGAAGAAGGTGTTGAGTTAGCAAAACAATTGAAAAAATTAAACTTCTCTCTTTGTGGAACAAAAGGAACTGCGAAATATATAAGTAAGAATGGAATAAAGTGTAAAACGATTAATAAAGTAAATCAGGGATCTCCACACATAGTTGACGTGTTAAATGCTAAAAAAATAGCACTAGTTATAAATACTGGTGGTGGAAATAGTGAAACCCAACTAAGCGATGCTGTAACCTTAAGAAGAGCCACGCTAGCTAATAAAGTGCCTTATTGTACAAATATGTCTACTGCTAAAGTATGTGTAGAAGGTATTAAATCTCTAAATTCAAAAGATATTACTGTGACTTCCTTACAAGATATCTAAAACTAGTAGACTTTCCAATCTGTTTCAAAAGTCACATAATTTATCTGAATACATCGTCTCTCTTTTTTAATCTCTTTTTTTTCCATGCCATGCCAAGAGTCTGGTCCACTAGTGAAGAAATATCCATAATTATGTTTATAAGGAACTGTTTTCACTTTTGTAAGTTTTTTGTCATAAAAGTCAGTGCCTAAATTTTCAGATTCATTATGAAGGTTTATAAAAATTATAGATGACATAAGCTTCTCTTTAATATCACAGTGAGGCTTCAGCCAAAAACCTTTTCTATCACAAATAACTTCTAATCTTACGTAAGCATTGCTAAGATCTTTTCCAATTAAACTTCCTATTTTTTTATAAACTTCAGGAGATCTAAGCTCTTCAATAAAATTTGTAAGATGTGGAAATTTAATTGCATTTTCTTTTGTGACATAACATCTTAATTTTTTGGCTTTTCCTCCATCTTTTATGCCTGAACGAAAAGCACCATCTCCTCCATCTAGCGCTCTTGTACCATCATAACTTAAATTTTCTTTTTTAGGATCAGCTATATTTGCATTACTAATTTCTTCAATAGCTTGTCTGGTTAAAGGTTGGTTTATCTCAAAATGTTTAAATGGATCATTAAAAGATTTTGTTCTGTTTTCTAGTGATTTAAATAATTCCATTTTTTTTCATTTTTTCTTTTATAATTGGAACAACTCGATTAATCTCATCTAACTTATCATAGCTCCAATTGTCAACTCTTTCACCCAATTTTTTTGTTATACCCAATTCATTAAACTGAGAATAAAAATTTCTGAATCTTTTGCTAAATCTTTTGGCTTTCATCATTGCAACATAAATTGGCTTTCCTGTAAGTGCTGCTTCAGAAATCATTGAAGTAGAGTCGCAAGTAACAATTATATGATCAGCAATTGCTAGAGAGCTTAAATACGCTTTCTTATTCACTTCTTTAACTACATGATGATTAAAACTAAATGTATTGAAAGCTTTTTTAATTACTAGATCAGGAGTTCTATAAGAAGGAATCACAACGATTTTATATTTGTCTGGGGTAAACAATGCTTTTATTTTATTAAAAACAAAATGAACGTCTGCCTCTGAAAAATTATAATGTTTATTTGGTCCTCCAATAATAAAAGCTACGATCTTTTTTTTTTCTTTATTAATTCGTAAATATTTTGAATTTTCAGCAATTTCTTTTTTTGTTAGATAATGTATTGATCCCTTAGTTTTTAAAACATTTTCACCATTTAAATTGTCATGTTCAGGACAAATGATTAAATCAAAATTTTTCAATGACACCGTGGGATCTTGAATGTGAATATTAAAAATTTCATTTCCAAATCTTCTTTTTAAGGCAATAGAAGGGATCACGCTTTTTCTTCCACAAGAGATAATGATTTTTGAGTCGCAAACGAATTTTTCTGTTAATAAATTCTCAGAAATAGGAGTAAATTTTGGAGGAATTAAATTCCAAAAAGGTTTTAATTTTACAGTTTGATGTTTAAATCCAAGCTTTAAACCTTTGGCCAGTCCTTCAACTTGACTTACCATCCCGTGCATACCTTGTGATAAAAGAAGAGCTTTTAATTTTAACATCAGTTACTATATAAACATATCATTATGAATAATAAATCAACTAAACATACAAAAGTGTTAATACTTGGATCTGGACCTGCAGGTTATACAGCAGCAATATATGCTGCTAGAGCAATGTTAAAGCCAATTTTAGTTCATGGTTCCCAACCAGGCGGTCAATTAACAACAACAACGGATGTAGAAAATTACCCCGGTTATTCAAAGGTCATTCAAGGTCCTTGGTTAATGGATGAAATGAAAGGTCAGGCTAAAGCAGTGGGAACTGAAATGATACAAGATCACATTAATAAAGTAGATTTATCAAAAAAACCATTTACTGTTACAGGTGATAGCGGTCAAATATATACTTCAGATACTATTATTATTTCTACCGGGGCCCAAGCAAGATGGTTAAATCTTAAATCAGAAGAAAATTTTCGAGGTTTTGGTGTTTCAGCATGCGCAACTTGTGACGGATTTTTCTTTAAAGATAAAGAAGTAGCAGTTGTTGGTGGTGGCAATGCCGCAGTTGAAGAAGCAATGTTTTTAACTAAGTTTGCTTCTAAAGTTAAACTTATTCATAGAAGAAATGAACTAAGAGCAGAAAAAATGCTTCAAGAAAAATTGAAATCTAATAAAAAAATTGAAATTATCTGGGATAGTGTCGTTGATGAAGTTCTTGGAACAAATGAACCAAAAAGTGTAAATGGAATAAAAATTAAAAGCACAAAAGACAATTCAATAAAAGAATTAAAAATTGATGGATTATTTATTGCTATAGGTCATGATCCGGCAACTGCTTTATTTAAAGATCAGATAAAGATGGATAAAGAAGGATATCTAATTACAAAGCCAGACTCCACAGAAACAAATATTCCTGGAGTGTTTGCAGCTGGAGACGTTAAAGATAAAATTTTTAGGCAAGCGGTGACTGCAGCTGGAATGGGATGTATGTCAGCTTTAGAAGCTGAGAAATATCTTTCGAATTCTAAGTAAGACTATCACAAAAAGATTTTATTCTTTGCATAGCCTTTTTTAAATTTTCCATTGAAGTTGCATAAGATATTCTAAAATATCCATCTAAACCAAAAGCGGAGCCTTGTACAACAGCAACTTCTGATTTTTCTAATAATTTTTCAACAAAATCTTTATCAGTTTTTAACTTTGTTTTCTTTCCTAATAATTTTTTACAACACGGAAAAACATAAAATGCTCCTTCTGGTCTTAAACAATTAATTCCTTTAATTTCATTTAAACTATCTACTACAAAGTCTCTTCGCTCTCTAAAAGAATTAGCTCGCTTTTGAATAAAATCTTGAGTTCCATTAAGAGCCTCAACCGCAGCCGCTTGACTAATTGAAGTTGGGTTACTTGTAGATTGTGATTGAATCTTTGCTATCGCTTTAATTATTTCTTTTGGGCCTGCAGCATATCCTATTCTCCAACCAGTCATAGAATAAGATTTACTTACTCCATTCATAGTCAACGTTCTATCTTTTAAGGCTTTAATTTGTGCAATTGTAAAGAATTTAAAATTATCATAAGTAATATGTTCGTAGATATCATCGCTTAAAATATAAATTTTTTTATATTTTATTAAAACTTTTGATAACTCCTCTATTTCTTTTTTTGTGTAAGCTGAACCAGTAGGATTTGATGGAGAGTTTAAAATTATCCATTTAGTTTTTTTGGATATAGCTTTCTCTAATTTTTTAGGTGTTAATTTAAAATGATCTTTTTCATCACATTTAACTATTTTTGGTTTACCGCCAGCTAATAAAATAATGTCAGGATAAGACACCCAGTAAGGGGCAGGTATAATAACTTCATCTCCTTTATTAACTGTTGCCATGAAAGTATTATATAAAACTTGCTTACCACCAGTTCCTACTGTTATCTGATCCAGCTCATAAGATAAGCCATTCTCTCTTGAGAACTTATTTTGTATGGCTTTTTTTAAAGTTGGCGTTCCATCAACTGCTGTATACTTAGTATCACCAATTCTAATTGCCTCTATAGCTGCCTCTTTAATATTGTCTGGTGTATCAAAATCAGGTTCTCCTGCCCCAAGCCCTATAATATCTTTACCAGCTGCACGCATTTCCCTGGCTTTTGAGGTTACAGCCATGGTAGGCGACGGTTTTATACGTTTTAAACTGTTGGAAACTATGCTCATTGAATTTTATAATGTTTTTTAATTATTATTAACACAAAATGCAAAATACTTATCAAGAAAAAATACTAGATATTGAGACTACTAACAACTCAATAAAGAAGAAGTTAGAAGGTGGTATCAAGTTCAAAATTAAAAGTGATTTTCAACCAGCTGGTGATCAGCCTCAAGCAATAAAGTTATTAACTCAAAATTTAAAAAATAAAAAAAATGAACAGGTTCTTTTAGGCGTAACCGGCTCAGGAAAAACTTTCACGATGGCAAAAGTAATTGAGGCCACAAATAGACCTGCTTTGGTTCTAGCTCCAAACAAAACTTTGGCTGCTCAATTGTATGGGGAATTTAAAAGTTTTTTTCCAGATAATGCTGTTGAATATTTTGTTTCTTATTATGACTATTATACTCCAGAAGCGTATGTTCCAAGATCAGATACTTATATTGAAAAAGAAGCATCTATAAATGAACAAATAGACAGGATGAGGCATTCAGCTACAAGATCATTATTAGAGAGAGATGATGTAATAATTGTAGCCAGTGTTTCGTGTATTTATGGACTTGGTTCAGTAGAGGCTTATAGCAAAATGACAATAACTCTTAAAAAAAACAATGAATACGACAGAGATCAATTAATAAGAACATTTATAACTCTGCAGTATAAAAGAAATGATCAAAATTTTTTTAGAGGGACTTTTAGAGTGCGAGGTGAAAATTTAGAGATTTTCCCGTCTCATTTAGAAGATAGAGCGTGGAGAATAAGTTTTAATTTTAATAAATTAGAGAAGATTGAAGAGTTTGATCCTTTAACAGGAGATAAGACTAATGATTATTCAATTATAAAAATTTATGCAAATAGTCATTATATAACTCCAAAACCAACAATGGAACAAGCAATTAGACAAATAAAATCTGAATTAGCTGAAACATTAAAAAAACATCGTGCGAATAACAAGTTGTTGGAAGAACAAAGATTGAGAGAAAGAACTAAGTTTGATCTTGAAATGATAGAAGCAACAGGAACTTGTGCCGGTATCGAGAATTATTCAAGATTTTTATCTGGAAGAAAAGCTGGAGAGCCGCCTCCAACTTTATTTGAATATTTTCCAGACAATACAATTATATTTGTGGACGAAAGCCACGTAACAGTCCCGCAATTAAATGGAATGTATAAAGGAGACAGAACTAGAAAAAGTACATTAGCTGAATATGGTTTTAGGCTACCATCATGTATGGATAACCGACCTCTTAAGTTTGAAGAGTGGGATATGATGAGGACTCAAACTGTGTTTGTCTCAGCTACCCCAGGACCTTGGGAATTAAAACAAACTGATAATAAATATATTGATCAAATAATAAGACCGACTGGTTTGATCGATCCACCTGTTGAAATTAGGCCGGCAAAAACTCAGGTAGATGATTTGATGCATGAAGCCGCAAAAGTTATTGAAAAGGGTTATCGTGTTTTAGCTACTACACTAACAAAAAAAATGGCAGAAGATTTAACTGAGTATCTTCATGAAAATGGTCTCAAGGTTAGATATATGCATTCTGACATTGATACTTTAGAAAGAATTGAAATTATAAGAGATTTAAGACTTGGCGTATTTGATATTTTAGTTGGTATAAATCTTTTGAGAGAAGGACTAGATATTCCAGAATGTGGTTTAGTAGGAATTCTTGATGCAGATAAAGAGGGGTTTTTAAGATCTGAAACATCTTTGATTCAAACAATAGGTAGAGCTGCTAGAAACATTGATGGTAAAGTAATTCTTTATGCTGATAAAGTTACTAAGAGTATTGATAAAGCTATCCAAGAAACAGATCGTAGAAGAAATAAACAGTTAGAATATAATAAAAAAAATAAGATTACAGCAGAGTCAATTAAGAAAGAAATAGGAGATATTTTAGAGTCAGTTTATGAAAAAGATTATGTAAATATCAAAGAATCAAATATAGGTGGTAATCTAAAAAAACATCTCAAAGGATTGAATAAAAAGATGAAAGAATCAGCTTCTAATTTAGAATTTGAAGAAGCAGCTAAAATTAGAGATGAAATAAGAAAATTAGAAGCAAGTGAATTAGAAATAACATTGAACCCTAAAATAAGTCAGTATAACCTGAAGAATAAAGTTTATCCTAAAGGTAGATCAACACTTGGTATGCCTGGGACAAAAACCAAGAAACAACAAAAAAAATGGAAGCCAAAAAAATAATAGTGACTGGGGGGGCAAATCGAATTGGTAGATCTATAGCTTTAGAACTGGCAAGTTATGATACTCAAATTGTCATTCATTATTCAAAATCTTTTGTTGCAGCGAAAAAACTTAAAATAGAGCTAGAAAATTTAGGCTCAGTTGTCCATCTTTTAAAAGCTGATTTAAACAATCTTAAACAAACTCAAAGAGTAATTTCTTATGCCCAAAAAAAGATGAATGGTTTAGATTGTTTGATTAATAATGCATCTATTTTTGAAAATGATAACTTGATTAATTTTTCAGAAAAAAGTTTTTTAAAGCATATGAATGTTAATCTGAAAGCTCCAGCAATTTTAACTCAAAACTTTGCAAAATTATATAAAGGTAACAAAGGAAATATTATCAATATTATTGATCAAAGGGTTGAAAAATTAACTCCTTTCTTTTTTTCTTACACTTTAAGTAAGTCTAGTCTTGCCACCCTGACTAAAACTTCTGCTATGAAATTAGCTCCTAACATAAGAGTTAATGCAGTTTCTCCAGGACCAACATTAAAAAATAAACGCCAATCAGAAAAACATTTTAAAAAACAGTGGAAATCCACGATACTTAAAAAAAAAGTAGATACAAAAAATGTTAGTTCGACTGTAAAGTTTTTAATTAATAACAATAATATAACTGGCCAAATAATTAATGTAGATAGTGGTCAACGTTTGGCTTGGAGAACACCAGATATAATTAATGCAAAAGAATGAAAATTTTAAAATTTAAAAATAAACAAAAATTTAAATATAATAAAAAAGTTATTATTAAAGATTTAATTTTATTATTATCAGTTGGGATACATAAATTTGAAAAGATAAAAAAACAAAATGTAAAATTTAATATAGAAATTACTACTGATCCAAACCTGAAACCTGACATGAAAACGATTGTTAATTATGAAAGTATTATAAATGATATTAAAAAATTAACTAAAAAAAAACACTTTGAATTACTTGAAAGTCTGTCTGAGGCAATATTTGATGAAATTTTTAAAAATACGAAAATTAAAAAAATTAAATTAAAAATTGAAAAATTAGATATTATTAAAGAGACAACATCAGTTGGTATAGAAGTTACAAAAACAAAAATATAATGGATAGTTTAGAGCAAGGAAAAAAAATAATAAAAGATAAAATACCTTTGATATCTAAAAATCCTGGAATTTATAAAATGTTAAGTTCGACAGGAGAAATACTTTATATTGGAAAAGCAAAGAACATTCCTAATAGACTTAAAAGTTACGTGACCGACTCTAATTTACCTATAAGAACTGAGAGAATGTTATCTCTAACTCATAATCTTGAGACGACAACTACTAATAATGAAAGTGAGGCTCTACTTTTGGAGGCTAACTTAATAAAAAAACATAAACCAAGATATAATATCCTTTTAAGAGACGATAAATCTTTTCCTTACATTTATATTGGTAACAAAGATAAGTGGCCCCAATTAACAAAGCTTCGAGGAAAAAAATCTAAATCTGGATATTATTTTGGACCTTTTGCTTCTATAGGTTCAGCTAATTGGACTATCAAAATATTACAAAAGATTTTTCAGCTAAGAGTTTGTGATGACACGGTTTTTAAAAATAGAGAAAGACCTTGCATACTTTATCAAATAAAAAGATGTTCCGCACCTTGCGTTGAGCATATTACAAAAAAAGAATATTTATCAACTGTAAATGATGCTATTGATTTTATTTCTGGTAAATCCAGAAGAATTCAAGAAAATTTGTCTAAGGAAATGGAAAAAGCAAGTAAGGAACTTGATTATGAAAAAGCAGCAATCGCAAGAGATAGGATAAAGGCTTTAACTCAAATACAAACATCCCAAAAAATAAATCAAACTAATTTAAATGAAGCTGATGTTATAAGTATTTATAAAGAAACTGGTAAAACTTGCATTCAAGTCTTCTTCTTTAGATCAAAACAAAACTGGGGTAATCAGGCCTTCTATCCTAAACACGATCCAGACGATACCATTAAAGACATTCTTTCTTCTTTTATATCACAATTTTATGAAAATAAAACAATACCAGTTCTTATTATAACGAATTATGAAGTTAGTGAAAAAAAGTTGTTAGAAAAAACTTTTTCAAACAAAGAAAGCAAACAAATTGTAATAAAACAAGCCAAATCTAAAAATGAAATAAATATTTCTAAACTTGCAGAAAAAAATGCAAAACAAGCCTTAACTCAAAAACTAATCCAATCAAATAAGAATAACGATTTAATTGAAAATTTGGCAAAAAAATTCAAACTAAATAACAATATTGATTTAATAGAAGTTTATGACAATAGTCATATTCAGGGATCAGACTCCATAGGAGCTTTAATTTGTTTTGGTAACGAAGGTTTTATTAAAAAAAGATATAGAAAATTTAATATTAAAAACGATAAGATTAAAGGTGATGATTATGGAATGATGAAAGAAGTTTTGTTTAGAAGATTTTCAAAAGCGATTAAAGAAAAATCTGGATCACTTTCTCTGCCAGATTTAGTCATGATTGATGGTGGAAAAGGACAATACTCTGTTTCTAGAGAAGTTTTAAATGAGCTGGGTTTGCATGATTTACCTATTTTAGCCATAGCAAAAGGTAAGAGAAGAAATGCGGGTGAAGAAAAAATTTATTATAAAAATAAAGAATTTATTTTAAATAAAGATGACCCCTTGCTATTTTTTATTCAAAGATTAAGAGATGAAGCTCATAGATTTGCCATAAGTACTCATAGAGCAAAGAGAAAGAAAAACTTAAGTAAATCTTTACTTGATCAAATTCAAGGAATTGGTCGACAAAGAAAAAGAGCCCTATTAAATCATTTTGGTTCTGCCAGGGCTGTAGAATCAGCTAGTTTTGATGATTTAAAATCCGTTGAAGGAATAGAAGACAGTATTGCAAAGAAAATATATAATTATTTCCACGAATAAAAATGAAAATACCTAATATCTTAACCATTGGAAGAATTATAATTGTTCCAATATTTGTTTTAACTTTTTTTATCCCAGGTTTTTTTGGAGATTTAATTCCTTTTTTTCTATTCGTTTTAGCCAGCTTTACCGATTATTTGGATGGACTTTTAGCACGCTTATTTAAAGAAGAATCTAAATTAGGCGAACTATTAGATCCAATAGCTGATAAAATACTTGTAGCTACGGCGTTAATATTATTAGTGATGAATGGCACAATTAAAAATTACGAGGTAATTGCAGCTGTTATAATCTTAACAAGAGAAATTCTTATCTCTGGTCTGAGAGAATTTTTAGCCAGAACTAGTGTATCAATACAGGTAACAAGTTTAACAAAATTAAAAACATTGTTACAAATGTTATCAATTGCAATATTATTAACTGGTGAAAGCGGAAATAAATTAATTAACTTTCAAGATTATAATGCTCAAACTATTGGCATAATCCTGCTTTGGTTATCAGCATTTTTAACACTATATACTGGCTACGACTATGTAAGAAAAGGTATTGATCATGCAATAAATGAAGATAACAATAAAGATAACTAATGAACTTAACTGAAATAAATATTAGAGAAAAAAATTTTCATAACAAACTTCAATCTAACAAGAAAGGAAGATTTGAAAACATATTCTATAAAGCAATTCACAATAATGTCGTAGATTTTTTTGCTTATTTACAAGATAATGCAAAAAACTCAGAAATATTAGACTATGGCTGTGGTATAGGCTCAAGTATAGAAAAAACAATCAAATATTCACCAAAAAAAATTATTGGGATTGATATTTCTGAAATCTCAATCAACAAAGCAAAGAAAAAAGCTGAAGAACTTAAAATAAATGTAGATTATAGAGTAGATAATTGTGAAAAAACCAATTTTGAAAATAATACCTTTGATATTGTTTATGGTACTGGAATTTTACATCATTTACAAACAGACAAATGTTTAAATGAAATAAATAGAATTTTGAAATCTAATGGAGCTCTAGTCTTTATTGAGCCTCTTGGAACAAATCCAATTATTAACTTGTACAGAAAGCTAACTCCTAACTCTAGATCTAAAGACGAGCATCCGCTAGTAAATAAAGATCTTGAATACATTAATAAAAAGTTTAAAAAAACAACAATTAAATATTATGGATTTTTAACTTTAATATTTTTCCCTTTCTATAAATCTCCAGATCGCTCAAAATTATTTAAATTGTTAGCTAATATAGATCAATATTTATTTAAATTGAAATTTTTTCAATTATTTGCTTGGTCGGTATTAATAGTAGCTAAAAAAAATTAAGCAGCGGTTTTTTTTCTTACTAAAGCTTGATAGCTTTCATTAAGACTAGTAATAATGTCACAGATTTTAAAATTATAATTATCAATTTGAGAAACTGGAGTAACTTCTGCTGCAGTACCAGTTAAAAAACAACCCACAAAATTTGACATTTCCTCTGGTTTAATTTTTCTTTCTATTAATTTTATTCCCTTGGCTTTAGCAATCTTAATTACCTCTCTTCTAGTAATTCCATCTAAAAAAGAGTCTGGAGTAGGAGTGTGCAATTCACCTAATTCATTTTTAAAAAATATATTTGCTCCAGTTGCCTCTGCAATATTTCCTTGATGGTCTAACATTAAAGAATCTGTAAAACCTTTGCTTTCTGCTTCATGTTTAGAAAGAGTACATATCATGTATAAACCTGCAGCCTTTGTATCCCAAGGAACAGAGTTTGGATTTGGTCTTCTCCATGCTGAAATATTTAATTTTATTCCTTTTGATTTTAATTTAGGATCAAAATAAGATCCCCATTCCCAAGTTGCAATTGCAACATGAATTTTATTTTTTTGAGCCGAAATAGCCATCATCTCGCTACCTCTCCATATTACTGGTCTAACATAACCATTTTGAACTTTTTGAATGTTAACAATATTTTTACAAGCATCATTAATTTCTTTTTGACTATAAGGAACTTTTATTCCCATTCTCTTAGCAGAGTAAAATAATCTTTCTGTGTGTTCTTCTAATTTAAAAATTTCACCGTCATAAACTCGTTCGCCTTCAAAAACACAACTAGCATAATGAAGTCCATGATTTAATACATGAATGTTTGCATCTGCCCAATTAACGGTTTTGCCGTTAAACCAAATTTTTCCAGATCTTTTATCGTATGGTATGCTTTCCATTAAGAATTAAATATATAGATTTTTTTTTTACAAAAAAGTATATTTCTTAACAGGATAAGTCAATATAACTTACCATTATGAAAGATTTACTATATCTTAAAGATGAGCAAATTAAAGATTGCATTCAGCTTTTATTTTATGCTTATCGAGAAACATTTGCAGATCCAAAGGAAGTACTATCAAAAAAATTTTTTGGTCCAGCGCACCTCAGATCTTTAAATCTAATTGAAAGGTATCCTGGAATAAGTCTTGGTGAATTAATATTTAAATTAAAAGTAACAAAACAAAGTTTAAACAGGGTACTTAGAGACTTAATCAAATCAAAAATGATTAAACAAGTGAGAGATGAAAGTGATACCAGAAAGAAAAATTTATTTCTTGATAAAGAGGGAAAAATCTTTTTCGAGGCTGTTTATAATTCACAAAGGAAAAGAATATTTAATGCTTTAAAAAGTTCAAGTTCTGACTCAGTAATAAAATTTAAAGAAGTTTTGAAAAAAATTATAGATGGAAAATAACAAAATACATATTTTAGTAGTTGATGACGATAATAGAATTAGAGATCTATTAAAAGAATATTTAACTGAAAAAGATTACGTTGTTTCGACTTCAGATAATGCAGAAAATGCAAAAATAAAAATTGCTCAATTTAAATTTGATCTTATTGTTTTAGATGTAATGATGCCTGGACAAGATGGTTATGACCTTACCAAAGAAATCAAAAAAAATATCCAGGTACCTATAATTTTACTAACAGCTAAAGGAGAGGTAGAAAACAGAATTAAAGGTTTAGAGTTGGGTGCAGATGATTACATCGGAAAACCTTTTGAACCAAAAGAATTGTTATTGAGAATAAAAAATTTAACTAACAAGAATAAAAAAATTGATTTAAACATAAAACATTTTGTTGGGAATGCTCAAATAGATCTAAATAAAATGAATATAGTTTTGAAAGAAAAAAATAAAAAAATAAATATGTCAGAAAAAAAAGTTTTAGTTGAAATGCTTGCAAATCCTGGAAAAACTTATTCACGAGAAGAAATTGGTAAAATATCTGGTATTATTCAAGAAAGATCTATAGATGTTATGATAACGAGGTTAAGACAAAAAATAGAGATTAATCCTAAAAATCCAAAATATTTACAAACTATAAGAGGGTCAGGTTATGTTCTCTGGATTGAATAAAATTTTAAAAATCATCCTACCAAAAAGATTATTTTACAGAGCTCTTATAATAGTCGCGGCCCCAACAATTATATTGCAACTAATCATCACTGTAGTTTTCTATGACAGTATATGGATAAAAGCTAACAAAAATATAACTCGATCTTTAGTTTCCCAATTAAAAACTATTCAAAATGTTTATTTAAACAATAAAGATAATTTAGATTTTTTTACAGATAGCTATAAAAATAATTTTAACTTTGAAATTGATATTAATGATAATCCATTTCCTTCATCAAGTGGTGAAAGAAAATTTAGTCCAATGGATAGATCTTTAAGACGTGAATTAAAATCAGCTTTTGGAAATAATAATTATTGGTTTAATACATCAAAATTTAAAAATGCTGTAGAGATTAAAATAAAAGTAGAAAATGAAGTAATAGGATTTTTAGTTCCTAAAGAAATGATCTCTCCCTCTTCAGTTAGATTGTTTGTTTTATGGACTACTCTTCCATCAATAGTCTTAATTTTAATCGCTTTAGTTTTTCTTAAAAATCAAACTAGACCACTTGTTAGACTTGCTAAGGCAGCAGAAAGATTTGGTAAAGGAGAATACGTAAATAATTTCAGACCTTCAGGAGCAGCTGAAATTAGAAAAGCAGCTTATGAATTTGATAGAATGGCAAAAAGAATTAATCGTCATTTAAATCAAAGGTCTGAAATGTTATCTGGAATAAGTCATGACCTAAGAACTCCCCTTACAAGACTAAAATTACAATTAGCGATGATAAAGCAAAAAGATATTTCAGAAAATCTGTCCAAAGATATTGATGAAATGGAAGGTATGCTTAACGATTATTTGCAATTTGCAAAAACCCAAGTCAAAGAGAATTCATCCAAATTTAATTTGGCAAATTTATTAAGTGAAATTAAAGATGATTTAAAAAATGAAAATCTTACCTTAATAAATTCGGAAGAAACTATTTTAACAGGAAGAGTATCTTCTTTAAAAAGATGTTTTGAAAACGTTATTAATAATGGGTTAACCTACGGAAAAAAAGTATATGTAAGCCTTCAAAAAGGTTTAAATAGGGTAACAATAAATATTGAAGATGATGGTCCTGGAATACCTGAAGATCAGTATAGAAATGTTTTTAAACCTTTTTTTAGACTTGATAAAAGTAGGAGCCTTAATAAATCTGGAGTTGGTTTAGGTCTTGCTATAGTTGAAGATATAATAAATTCTCATGGAGGTACAGTTCACCTAGGAAAAAGTAAGTACAAAGGTTTGCAGGTTAAGATCTCTTTACCTTTTTAACTTTTCTTTTTTTGGACAATTTTTTGATTGTAATTTCATGTTTTTGAACAATCTTTTTTAAAATATTAAATTCTTCTCTAGATACAAGTTGCAATTTATTCATTAGTTTATCTCTTTGAAATTTGAGATCAGTCGATATTTCTTTTTGAATATCTTTTGAAGTTAAAATTCCATTTTCAAATAAATTTGATAAAGTCTTTAATAATTTTTCAGAATTGCTCATAATTAATCTTATTTGATAGAAATATTAATTTCAAATATGTTATAAGAAATCATGTACACCCATAATTTAGACCCTATTTTATTCGATTTTGGGTTTTTAGTTATTAGATGGTATTCGCTAGCCTATATTTTTGGAATTTTAATTGGTTGGTGGCTAGCTAGAAAGATCATTGTAAAAAAATTTCTAAGTATTAATTTTACCTTTGATCTAAAGGAATTTGATAACTTAATTACTTACTTAATTATATCAATACTGATAGGAGGTAGAATTGGATATATATTATTTTACAATTTTGGGTATTACTTATCAAATCCATTAGATATTATAAAAATTTGGGAAGGCGGAATGTCTTTTCATGGAGCATTAATAGGTATAATTTTTGGAACTTATTTGTTCTCAAAAAAAAAAAATATACCAACTTTTTTTTTATTAGATATTATCGCTTGTGTTGCGCCGCTAGGTATATTTTTTGGACGTATAGCTAATTTTATTAATGGAGAGCTAGTAGGTAAAACTTCTGAAGTTTTCTGGGCAGTTATTTTTCCTAATATTGATAATATACCAAGACATCCATCACAATTATATGAAGCTTTTTTTGAAGGTTTAGTTTTGTTACTTATTCTTAATTTAATTTTATTTAAAAGAAATTACAAAACTGGAACCTGTTCTTATATGTTTTTAATTCTCTACGGTATTTTTAGAATATTTTCTGAGTTTTTTAGAGAGCCAGATGTACAAATTGGATATTTATTCAATTTAATAAGCATGGGAATGATGTTGAGTGTTTTAATGATATTAGCTGGTATAATTATTTTTATAAAAAGAAGATGATATCTAATCAAAACTTTTTCGGAAGTGTTAAAACACTTTCAGTTGATAAATTTATTGAAAATGTACTTTTTAATAAAAAAATCGGCTACTATACAACAAAGGTTCCATTTGGAAGGACGGGAGATTTTTTAACTGCTCCTGGAATTTCTAATTTATTTTCTGAAATAATTGGAATATGGCTAATATCAACTTGGAATACTTTGGGTAAACCTAAAAAATTTAATATAGTTGAACTTGGTCCAGGAGATGGAAACTTAACAAAAATTTTACTTAAAACATTCCAACAATTCCCAGAATTTAATAAATCCACAAATATTTTTTTATATGAAAAAAGTAATTTATTAAAGAGATTGCAAAAAAAAAATATTAATGACCCAAAAGTAAAATGGATAAGAAATTTTACGAGTATCAAAAAAGGTCCAGTTATTTTTTTTGGTAATGAATTTTTTGACTCGATACCTATTAAACAATTTTTTCGTAAAAAAAATCTTTTATTAGAAAAATGTTATTCTCTGAATAAAAAAAATAAAATAAGTGAAATTTATAAAAAAGCCTCAAATAAAGATATACTGCGGATAAAAAAATTTAAAATTTTAAACAATTTAAAATTTGTTGAGTTTCCCAAATTAGGTCTAGATGAGTTAAATAAAATAGTAAAAAAAATATCAAAACTTGAAGGTGGTCTGTTACTAGTAGATTATGGATATTTGACTCCTCAAAGTAAAAATACATTACAGTCACTTATAAAACACAAAAGAAATAACTTGTTAAATAACCTAGGTAAAGCTGACATAACTTCTTTGGTTAATTTTAGTCTATTAAATGAGTTTTTTATTAAAAGTAATTTAAAAGTTAAAAAAATTGTATCTCAAAAGTTCTTTTTAGAAAAAATGGGAATTATTGAAAGAGCTAATAATTTAAGTAAAAAAATGAGTTTTAAAGAAAAAACTAATTTATATTTGAGACTAAAAAGATTATTAGATACTAAACTGATGGGTAATTTATTTAAAGTAATTTTTGCTTATAAATTCAAAAAAAACAACTTTCTAGGTTTTGAATAATGTTTTACTCAAAAAAATTTAAAAAATTCAAAAATGTTAATCATTGTTTTTTCTCCAGAAAAGGAGGATTTTCAAAAGGAATTTACCAGAGTCTTAACTGTGGCAAAGGGTCTAGAGATAATAAAAAAAATATCAATAAAAATTTATGTTTGGTGTCAAAAAAAATGAAAATAAGTCAAAGTAAATTATTACTGATGCATCAGACTCATAGCAATAAGGTAATTATAATTAATGAAAAAAACAAAAAATCTAAAAGATTTATTTCTGACGCATTAGTAACAAAAATCAAAAATTTTGGTTTAGGAGTTGTAACTGCTGATTGTGTTCCAATAATTCTTTACGACACAAAAAATCAAATAATTGGTTGTATTCATGCTGGATGGAAAGGAGCTTCATCTGGAATAATAGAAAATACTGTAAAAAAATTTAAAAAACTAAACTCAAATAACAAAATTGTTGCAAGTATCGGACCTTGTATTGGAAAAAAGAGTTACGAAGTCGATTTAAATTTTTATAAAAAATTTATATTAAAATCAAAAAAAAATGCTAAATACTTTTCGAAAAAAAATATGAATAAAAGATTATTTAATCTCAGAAAATATGTTAATGATAAACTTATAAAACTTAATGTTAAGGTTGATCATGTAAACCATGATACATTCAGAGAAAACAATAGATTTTTTAGTTATAGAAAATCACAAAAATTACATGAAAAAGATTATGGTAGGTGTATTTCTATTATAAGTCTTATTGGATAAATAATTCTAAAAAACTGTCAAAGTTTAGCCAAAATTAAATATTATATTAATAATTGTTAAAGCTCTTTAACGTATAAATCTTCAACAGCACTTAACTGAATTTGGTTTGAAAACATTTGAAAATAACTGTATAAATAATTACATTTCATGAAAATTTTATCTGGAACTAGCAATCTTAAACTAAGCAAGGATATTTCGAAAAAATTAAAATTAAAGCTAGTTAATACTAATATTAGAAGATTTGCTGATGGTGAAATTTATATTGAGATAAATGAAAATATTAGAGGTAATAGTGTTTTTGTAATTCAGTCTACTTCTAATCCTGCAAATGATAATTTAATGGAACTTCTTCTGGTTATAGATGCATTAAAAAGATCTTCGGCAAAAAATGTTACGGCTGTGATACCTTATTTTGGTTACGCTAGACAAGATAGAAAAGTAGCTCCAAGAACTTCTATCTCTGCAAAAGTTGTTGCTAACCTTATTACAAATGCTGGAGCAAGTAGAGTCGTTACGGTAGATTTGCATGCTGGACAAATTCAAGGGTTTTTTGATATGCCAGTAGATAACTTATTTACTACTCCTCTTTTTGCAAAATTTATTAAAAGAAAATTAAATAACAAAAAGTTAATTTGTGTTTCACCTGATGTTGGTGGAGTTCAAAGAACAAGAGGATTAGCTACGAGAATAAAAGCAGATCTTGCAATTATCGATAAAAGAAGACCTGCTCCAGGTAAATCTCAAGTTATGAATATTATTGGAGATGTAAAAAACAAAACATGTATTATCGTAGATGATATAATTGATAGTGGTGGAACAATTGTAAATGCAGTTGATGCACTTAAGAAAAGTGGAGCTAATGAAGTTTATGTTTTTATTACACATGCAGTTTTAAGTGGAGATGCTGTAAAAAAAATTAAAAACTCAAAAATTAAGAAACTGATAATTACAGATAGTATTGATAATTCTCAAAAAATTAAGAATAACAATAAAATAGAGGTCTTATCTATCTCCTCGTTGATGTCTGAGGCAATTAAAAGAATAGCTAATTCAAACTCAGTATCAGATTTATTTAATTAATACTTGTTTTATTAAATAAGTTGAGTTATATAGCTTTTCCAATAAAAATTAAATGAGTAACTTAAAAGCAACAAAAAGAGAGAACACTTCATCTAGCTCAACTAATAAGTTGAGAGCAACCGGATTTATTCCTGCAATTTTGTATGGAGGAAAAGATCCAAATCAAAAAATTTCTATAGAGAAAAAAGCTGTAAGAGACATAATTAAATCGGATAATTTTTTATCAAAAGTTTTAGAACTTGATGTTGAGGGAAAAAAAGAAAAAGTTTTACCTCGAGATGTTGCTTATCACGTAGTTTCGGAAGAGCCTATTCATATTGATTTCATGAGAGTTGTATCGGGCAAAAAAATTGTTTTAGAAATACCAGTTAAATTTATTAATCATCCTGACTCTCCAGGATTAAAAAGAGGTGGGGTTCTAAATATAGTTAGAAGAACAGTAGAATTAAAATGCCCAGCTGAAAGTATTCCTGATGATATAACTATTGATTTAACAGGTACAGATATTGGAACAAGCTTAAAAATCTCTTCTGTAAAATTAGGAGAAAACATTGTCCCTACAATAACTGACAGAGATTTTGTAATTGCAACAGTCGCGGCTCCAACCATAATTAAAGAGCCTGAAAAACCTGCCGAAGGAGAAGCGGTTGAAGGCGCGGAAGGAGAAGCTCCAGCTGAAGGCGAAGATCAAGCACCTAAAGATGGTGATCCAGCAAAAAAAGATGAAAAAGGAAAAGAGGCTGCAGGAGACAAGAAACCAGATGGAGATAAAAAGCCTGCTGGAGATAAAAAGCCTTCTGGAGATAAAAAGCCTTCTGAAAAAAAACCTGCTGAAAAGAAATAATTAATATGCTTTTACTTGTCGGATTAGGAAATCCTGGTTCTAATAGTGTTAATAACAGACACAATATAGGATTTAAAATTATAGATGCGATCAATGCGCATTTTAAACTATCTAAACAAAAACCTAAGTTTAAAGGATTGCTGACAACAGGAAATATAGAGTCTAAAAAAATTTACGCTATTAAACCTCTTACCTTTATGAATAACTCAGGAACAGCTATTAAAGAATTAATTGATTACTTTAAAATAGATGCAAAAGATGTTTTCGTTTTTCATGATGATATGGATATTGATTTTGGAAAGATTAAAGCAAAATTTGGTGGAAGTAGCGCAGGTCATAACGGTATAGATTCTATAGATAAATTTATTGGAAAGGAATATTCTAGAGTTCGAATAGGTATAGGCCATCCTAAACAGAAAAAGAAAGTTAACAATCATGTTTTAGAAGATTTTAAAGAAGATGAAGAAGAAAAAATTAAGGAGATTACTGAAAATATTGTTAAGTTAATACCTACCTTGATTGAGAAAAAAATGGATTTATTCTCAAGCAAAGTTAATCAAAATCTTAATGGGATTTAAATGTGGAATTGTTGGGCTTCCTAACGTCGGTAAGTCAACCCTATTTAATGCTCTAACTGCTTCAAAAAATGCTGAAGCAGCTAACTTTCCTTTTTGTACAATTGATCCAAATATAGGGATAGTAGATGTAGTCGATGAAAGATTAGATCGATTATCAAAATTATCTAAATCCAAAAAAAAAATTTATACTAACATTACCTTTGTTGATATTGCTGGATTAGTCAAAGGTGCCTCTAAAGGTGAAGGTTTAGGTAATAAATTTCTGTCTCATATTAGAGAAGTAGATGCCATTATACACTTAGTAAGATGTTTTGACTCAGATAAGATTACTCACGTAAATTCAGAAATAAATCCTTCTAATGACTTGGAGACTATCAAGACAGAGATAATACTGTCAGATATCGATGTAATACAAAAAAAATTAGAAAAAGGTAAAAAAAAGCTTCTTAAAGAAATAGAAATAGAGATATTAGAGAAAAAATTAGAACAATTAAATCAAAATAAAGATGCAACCATTGAAAATGAAGATGAAAGCAAATTTTTATCTACTGCAGGTTTATTAAGTATTAAGCCTAAAATAATTGTTTGCAATGTTGATGAAGTAAGTTTAACTAAGGGAAATAAGTATACGGAAAGCATCAAATCAAACTACCCTAATGAAAAAATTATAAACATTTGTGCAGATATAGAAGATCAAATTATGGGATTAGATAAAATTGAAAAAGAAACATTCATGAAAGAAATAGGTCTTAATAAAACTGGTCTTAATCAATTAATAAAACAAGGTTATGATCTTTTGAAATTAGATACCTTTTTTACATCAGGCCCAGAAGAAAGCAGAGCTTGGACAGTTAAAAAAAATACATTAGCACCTAAAGCAGCAAGTGTAATTCATACTGATTTTGAAAAAAATTTTATACGAGCAGAAGCTGTTTCCTGCGAAGATTTTATAAAATTTGGTAGTGCAGAAAAGTGTAAAGAAAATGGAAAATTAAGAATAGAGGGTAAAGATTATATTATTAAAGACGGAGATGTATTATATTTCAGAGTCAATCCTTGACCAAATCTTCTTCATGCTTAAGTAAACTAAAATAGTCAAAAGTATCAAGTATATTATAACTTTAAATCCAACTCTGTGTCTCTCTTCTAATTCTGGTTCAGCTGCCCACGCTAAGAAGGTAGTTACATCTTTCGCCATTTGATCCATGGTAGCTTCTGTGCCGTCAGAATACTCTACAATGCCATCAGAAAGTGGTGATGCCATTTTTATTTTTTGACCAATCATGTATTTATTATAATAAACACCATCATCTAACTTCATGCCTGCAGGTGGCTCTTCATATCCCATTAAAACTGAATACATATAGTCTGCTCCACCTGGTCTAGCTTTAACAAGCACTGACATATCAGGGGGGTAAGCTCCGCCATTTGCAACTGTTGATGCCTGAACATTTGGATATGGGCTCTTAAATTTATCTGATGGTTTACCTGGCCTCGTGAACATCTCTCCTTGACTATCTGGGCCATCCTCAATTTCAACACTAGCTGCTATTGCTTTTACTTCTTCCTGAGTAAATTCTGGACCTCCAGGCTCACCTAAATTTCTATAGCTCAAATATTGCATCGAATGGCAAGATGCACACACTTCTTTATAAACTTGAAAACCTCTTTGTAATGAAGCTCTATCAAATTTACCGGTTAATTCTTTAAAGCTCCAATTAACTTTTATTGGGTCAACAGTTTCCGCGCTGAATAAAGGCTTGATAAAGATTAGTGTTGATAAAATTAGGATAATTAATCTTTTAGAGTTAAATCTTATCATAATCCTTCTTAGCTAAAGCTGGATCTGCGCCGCTTGATAAAACGGGTGCAGATATACTCATAGGTACTGGATCAGTTTTTTCTAATAAGCCTACAACTGGTAAAACGACTATAAAATGTAAAAAATAATAAATAGTTCCAATTCTTGCTAAAGTTAAATAAATACCCTCTGCAGGCATTGCTCCCATGTATCCTAACAATAAAACATCAACTACAAATATCCAATAAAAATACCTATACATAGGTCTAAACACTGCAGACCTAACTTTCGATGTGTCCAACCAAGGAAGAACAAAAAGAATAAATATTGATCCAAACATTAAGATTACTCCACCTAATTTATCTGGAACAGATCTTAATATTGCATAAAATGGTAACAGATACCATTCAGGAACAATGTGGGCTGGAGTAACTAATGGATTAGCTGGAATATAGTTGTCTGAGTGACCTAACACATTAGGTGAAAAAAATACAAACCCTGAAAAAATAATCATGAATAATAATAAAGCAAAAGCATCTTTAATAGTGATGTATGGATGAAAAGGCACTGTATCTTTAGAAGGTTTTTTTAGATCTATTCCTATTGGATTATTATTGCCAGGAACATGTAATGCCCAAATATGTAAAACTACTAATCCTAAAATTAAAAAAGGAAATAAGTAATGTAAGCTAAAAAATCTATTTAAAGTTGGATTATCAACTGAATAGGCTCCCCATAACCAAGTTGTTATACTTTCTCCAATTAAAGGTATCGCACTAAATAAACTTGTTATTACTGTAGCTCCCCAAAAACTCATTTGGCCCCAAGGTAGCACATAGCCCATAAAAGCTGTTGCCATCATTAATAAATAAATTAATAAACCTATAATCCAAATTACTTCTCTTGGTGATTTGTAAGAACCGTAGAATAAAGATCTAAAAATATGAATGTAAACTGCTAGAAAAAACATTGATGCACCATTACTATGTATATATCTAATTAACCATCCATAGTTTACATTTCTCATGATGTGTTCAACACTTGCAAAAGCTAAATCCGCATGTGCAACGTAATGCATAGCTAAAACTATTCCTGTAATAATTTGAGTTAGTAAACAAAAAGTTAATATTCCACCAAAAGTCCACCAATAATTTAAATTTTTTGGAGTTGGATAATCAGTCAGGTGAGAGCCTAAAGTTAATAAAGGTAATCGGTCGTTAAACCATTTTCCTGCTTTTGATTTCGGTGTATATTCTTGATCACTCATAAAAATTTTTATCCAATTTTAATTGTATTGTTATCAACAAATTCAAATTTAGGTATCTCCATATTAGTTGGGGCTGGTCCTTTTCTAATTCTTCCAGACAAATCATAGTGTGAGCCGTGACATGGACAAAACCAACCTTTATAATCACCTTTGTCTTTTAAAGGCACGCAGCCAAGGTGTGTACACACGCCCAACATTACTAACCACTCCTCTTTACCTTTTTTAACTCTATCCTCATCTTTTTGAGGATCTGGCAAATCTTTTAAGCTAACAGATCTTGCTTCAGTTATTTCTTCTTCTGTTCTTCTTTTAAGAAAAACTGGTTTTCCTCTCCATAAAACTGTAATTGATTTTCCTGGTTCAATTTGACTAATGTCTACTTCAGTTGTTGCAAGAGCTTGTTGAGCTTTATCTGGATTCATTTGATGAACTAGAGGCCACACTACTGCTCCTAGACCAACTGCTCCAACTGTATAGCTAGCTGTAAATAAAAAATCTCTCCGATTTACTTTCTTTTCTTCTTTGCTCATTTATTGTGTATGTGTTTATAATGTAAGTATTAAATAAATCTAAATTTTAATATTTACTAGGGTCAGAATGACACATAAATTAAGGAAAAATAAGCAAAAGTAATGCACATAGCACTATATAAGCCTGACATACCTCAAAACACTGCAGCAATAATAAGATTAAGCTCATGTTTAGGCCTTAAACTACACATTGTAGAACCGTGCGGTTTTAGCTTAGAAGACTCAAGGTTTAAAAGAGTTGTAATGGACTATATTGGGTTAAACAAAATTTTTCGATATGAAGACTATGATATATTTTTAAAAAAAAACTCAAAATCTAGAATTATTCTAATGACCACTAAAGCAAAAAAATCATATCTTAAATTTAAATTCAAGAGTAGCGACATACTTTTGTTTGGAAGAGAAAGTAAGGGTGTTCCAGTAAATTTACATAAAACAATAAAAAATAAATTAAAAATTCCCATTAGTAAAAAAACTCGTTCTCTTAATGTTGCTATGACAGCTGCTATAGTAGCTTCTGAAGCTTTAAGACAAAATAATTTTTTAAAATAATGATTAA
This sequence comes from uncultured Pelagibacteraceae bacterium, assembly GCA_902519635.1. The sequence continues at coordinate 17,308 of CABYKW010000002.1, read as the reverse complement.
TTCTAATTTTAGAAAAAAAATGACTGATAGTTGGTTTTCTTTTTTACAAAGTCAAATTTGTAAAGAATTTGAAATTTTTGAAAAAGGAAAAAAAAAATTTATAAGAAGAGACTGGTATAAAAAAAATAAAAATGAGGGGGGTGGAACATCTTTTTTACTTTCAAAAGGGAATGTTTTTGAAAAAGTAGGAGTTAACAAATCAACTGTTTCTGGAACATTCTCAAATGAATTTAGAGGCAAAATATTAGGAGCAAAAAAAGATGGAAAATATTGGGCATCTGGTATTTCAGTTGTTGCTCATATGAAAAATCCAAAAATACCTGCCATACATTTTAATACAAGATTTATAGTAACAACTAAAGAATGGTTTGGAGGTGGAATGGATGTAACCCCAAGCTATCAGGACACTAAAGAAAAGAATTTAGTTCACAGTATATTAAAAAAAGTATGCTTTAAAAATAAAAAGAATTATAAAAAATATAAAAAATGGTGCGATGACTATTTTTATTTACCTCATAGAAATGAAATTAGAGGAATAGGTGGAATATTTTTTGATTATGAAAGTGGTAATTGGATCAAAAATTTTAAGTTTGTTAGAGAACTTGGATTATCTTTTATAGACATATCTAAAAAAATTATTAAAAGAAAAAATAAATTAAAATGGAAACAAAAAGATAAAGAAAAACAATTAATTAAAAGAGGGAGATATGTTGAGTTTAATCTATTATATGATAGAGGTACAAAATTTGGATTAAATTCAGGTGGAAATATAGAGTCAATATTAATGTCACTGCCACCAGAAGCCAAGTGGAAATAAATTATGGATAAAGAACCTATTACAGTTATTGGTCTAAAAAATTTAAAATCTGAATTAGAAGATTTAAAAAATGTTCAAAGGCCCAAAGTAGTAGAAGCAATTGCAGAAGCAAGATCTCATGGTGATTTGAAAGAAAATGCTGAGTATCATGCTGCAAAAGAACAACAAGCTTTAATTGAAAGCAGAGTAATTGCAATTAATGATTTGATCGCTAGAGCCAATGTCATAGATGTAACTAAAATTGATAATAATGGTAAAGTTATCTTTGGATCTACAGTAAAAGTTCAAGATTTAGATTCAAATAAAGAAATAACTTATAAGTTAGTTGGCCAAGACGAAGCTGATATTTCGAAAAATTTAATATTTTATAAAAGCCCTATAGGAAAAGCTTTAATTAGCAAAAATAAAAGTGATTTAGTAAGTGTAAGTACTCCATCAGGTGAAAGAAATTTTGAGATAAAAGATGTTAAATATATTTAGCGATTTTGTCCTTTAATAATATTTAAAACTCTTTTATTTGAGACTTTAAAATCGTTATCAAGCCATTCATTCTCGATCTGTTTTAATGTTTTTCCAATTAAAGCTCCCTCTTTCATTCCTTTTTCTTTTAAATAGTTTCCATCAAATAAAAATTTTGGGATATTTATCTTTTTTATATTATCAAGCACATTAAGATAACTTTCTAATTTCACTTTTTTGTTACTTGCAAAATAAAGTGTATTTAGAGTCATTAAGTGATTTTTGCCAAAAAAAATAAATATTTTTTTTTATGTCTTTTTGAAAAAATTCTTTATTTTTTTGGAAAGTTTTAAAGTTTTTAGCAATTAAATTGAGGTTTTCTTTCAATTCATTTGAAACATTATATTTATGTGAGAAATATTCATGATTATTTGTTTCATCTATTAACATGATAGCTAAGAACATATTTTTATCAACATTCGGTTGAATGTTTGTATGCTCTAATTTATTCAATCTATCTAAATATTTGAATTCAGGAAAAATTAATGAAAAAATTTCTTTCAATGATTTATTATTATTCAGTCTTACAAAATTTTTTGTAAGTAAGATCTTAAATAATTCATTTAAAATTCTTTCTTTAGAAATCTTTTTAATTCCATCTAAGTTTAACTTAATTGCTTCAATTGATGTTGGCTCTATTTTGCTTTCATATTCTATAGAAAATCTAATAAAACGTATAATTCTTAAATAATCTTCTTCAATTCTTTTTTGTGGGTCTCCAATAAATTTAATACTACGATTCTTCAAATCTTGGATACCTAATTGTGGATCAAAGATTTTTCCATTTATATCTAAATAAATGGCGTTAATAGTAAAGTCCCTTCTTTCTGAGTCTTTTTCCCAATCATCAGTATATTCTATTTCAGCATGTCTGCCATCAGTTTTGATATCTTTTCGTAGAGTAGTTATCTCCAGTTTTAATTTTTTGGATACAAGAGTTACTGTTCCATGTTTTATACCACTATCAATAATATTAAATTTTGTGTCTTCAAATTTTTTTTTAATTTGATCTGTGGTTAAAGAGGTTGCAATATCGATATCATCTATTTCTTCATTAAGTAAATATTTTCTAACACATCCTCCAACAAACATAGCTGTTTTTGATTTATTTGGAGCATTCTGATGTAATTTTTTAAAAATAAATTTTAAGTCACTATTTTTATAAAAAGGAAAAAAAATTTTGTTAATTTTTTTTATAAAATTAAAGTTAAACATGTTTTTTGGCTGGGGCACTAGGATTCGAACCTAGGATGGCGGTATCAAAAACCGCTGCCTTACCGCTTGGCTATGCCCCAATATTAAGTTTTTGATATATCATAAATTTCTTAATTTAAATAGTTTTTGCAAGCGATAACCAATATTTAGGATGCTTTATCTTAATTCCGTTTAAAGCAGCTTTGGCCATTTTTTCAGTTTTAAACACGCCGTAACAAACTGACCCAGAACCAGTCATTCTAGAAAAGTAGCACCCCTTTTTTTGTTGAATCTCTGCAATCAGATTCTTGATAATTGGATATTTATTTTCTACAATTGATTGTAGATCATTATTTTCATTTACTATAAAATCTGTAAATTCACTTTTATTTTTAATTTTATTGAGATTATATTTAGATTTTGAGGAATATTTCTTAACTTTGGAGTAAATATATTTTGTAGTACACCTTACATTTGGATAGACCAATACAAAATATAACCTGTATTTTCTTCTAAAAACCTTTATCGTTTTGAGATTTTTTAAAAAACCTTGTTTATAAAAAAATAATTTCAAATCAGAACCTATCTTTTTATTCAAAATAGCGAATAGACTCTTATTTAGTTTGTTTTTAGTAAAGTATTTAATTAAACTTGCAGCATTGCTGGTGCCTCCGCCCATTCCTGAAAACACCGGTATTTTCTTATTTACCAAAACTGAATAAGAACCAGAAATTATATTTCTTTCTCTTAATATTGCTAAGGTGTCTGTAATTGTATTGTTTTTTTTACCCACATAATTAGAAAATTTCCCCTGAAACTCAACTATATCTTTTCTATTTTTTATTTTTTTTATTTTTATTTCATCAAATAAATTTATTAAACAAAAATGAGACTGTATTTCATGCAATCTATCTTTTTTTAATTTTCTAATAATATTTAGTGATAAATTAATTTTAGAGAAAGATTTTAAAACCATCTTGATTTATAAGCCTAAGATTAATTTATTTTTTATATTATTTTTCAAATCTTCTTCAGCATCTTCAAGGTTTAATACATAATTCCAATAATACCTTGCTTGAACTTTCTTTCCAACCTTCCAAAGAACATCTCCGTAGTGATCGTTTACTATTGGATCTCCAGGCAACAGTTTAACAGCTGACTGGAGTTGATCCTTAGCTTTTTCATATCTTTTTAATTTAAATAAAGCCCAGCCCAAAGAATCAATAATGTAAGGATCGTTAGATTTTAAATTATTTGCCTTTTCAAGCATTTTTAAGGATTGTTCAATTTTGATGCCTTGTTCAATCCATGAATAAGCAAGATAGTTTATAACATAAGCTTGGTCCGGATCTGCTTCCAATGAGGATAATAAATCTTTTTCTGCTAGATTCCATTCCCCTATTCTTTCATAACAGACTCCCCTTCCATCTTTAGCTTTAGCGTATAAGGGGTGATCCTTTTTTATTTTTTCAATTATTTGAGTATAAAGTTTTATGGATTTTTTAAATTGATCATTATTTTTTAAAAATTTTGCATAATCGAATGTCACATAAACATTCTTTTGTGATAATTTTTCGTAAGTATTGGTTATGAGTTTTAATGCTTTCTCATTTTTTTCTTCCTTAATAAAAATTTTCGCATTTTGTTTAGCGCTGTACCAAAGAAAGGCCTCGCCTTCTTTGCTCATATCTTTCTTAATTTTCCAGCCGTGTGAGCTAAAATTTCATGATTGTTTTCAAGTTTAACCCTAAACATAGCGTTCGGTAACAATTCTGTTACTTTGCCTTTAAATTCTAGAGTTTCTTGTTTTGCCAATTAAAAATCCTTTTTTAAATATTTTGGTAAATTTATAACTAAAGAACCTAATCTTTCAATGTCTATTTTAATAATTTTTCTATCTACATCTAAATATTTTGGCATTATAAAACTTTGTGTTTTGGCTTATTTTTTGTATCCCAAGGTTCTCCTTGATCGTCTAAAGCAACCTCAATAACTTCTGCAATTACCCTAATAACCGAGTCTCCTGAAAATATTAATTTCATTTCATAATTATTATCTGGTAAATGGTTGCATTCAATAGCGAGAAAATCTAAAAAAATTATCTTTATTTTTTTGCCTTATATTTTTTGAATTTACCTCTATTACATTATCAAATTTTAATATTGTTCTAATTCTTTTGTTTTTTCTAAAAACTCCCTTTTCTACATCTTCCCACATAAATCTATTTAGTTGCATTAAAAAAATCTTATTTTTTTTTAAGCTGGCAATATCTGCCGTGCTGACAATAGAGTCTTGAAGATGAGCTGAAATAATTCTTAAATCCTCGTTGGTTCTAGCTATGAGTTTTAAATTTTTAGCTTTCACTTTAAATTCTTTTAATACGAGCTTTACAATTTTTCAATTTTTTTTCTAAAAATTCATAACCTCTATCAAGGTGATATATTCTATTAATAACTGTTCTATTATCAGCAAGTAGACCTGCTAAGACCAAGCTTACTGATGCTCTCAAATCTGTTGCCATAACTTCTGCGCCAGTTAATTTTGATGATCCCTTGATAATTGCTATTTTATTCTTTATTTCTATATTTGCTCCCATTCTCTTTAATTCTGGAACATGCATAAATCTATTTTCAAAAATACTTTCTTTGATTTTTGATATTCCTTGAGCGCGAGTCATTAGTACCATTAATTGAGCCTGCAAATCAGTTGGAAATCCTGGATATGGTTTTGTTGAAATATTTATTTTTTTAATATTATTGCTCTTAAAAATTTTGATAGTAGATTTTTGAATCTTTAACTTTACTCCCATTTTTTTTAAAACTCTGATCTCAGTTTTAATTATTTTTGGATCTATTTTATTAATCAAAATTTTTTTACCTACTAATGCTGCAGCTATCATATAAGTACCTAGTTCAATTCTATCAAAAATAACTTTGTGTGATATTTTTTTTTTAATTTTCTTGCTTCTAGTAATTAAAATTTTTCTACCTGCAATTTTAATTTTTCCACCTAATTTGTTTAAGAATTTAATAAGATTTTTAATCTCAGGTTCTATAGCACAATTATTAAGTATTGTTTTTCCGTTAGCATTAAATGCAGCCAGTATTGCGTTTTCAGTAGCTCCTACCGAGATACTTGGAAAAGTAACTTTTGCTCCCTTTAATCCATTTCTTGCTTCAGCAATAATATATCCATTTTTTATTTTAATTTTTGCTCCAAGTTTTTTTAAAGCAAAAAGATGTAAATTAACTGGTCTAGTTCCAATTGCACATCCTCCAGGTAGTGAAATTTTAGCCTTCCCGTATTTAGCTAAAAGAGGTCCCAATACTAGCACTCCTGCTCGCATAGTTTTTACTAACTTATAAGGAGCTAGTGTTTTAATTTTTTTATTTATATTTTTTATTTCAATTGAATTTTGATTTCTTAAAATATTAGTTTGTAATCCTATAAATTTTAGCAATTCTACCATTGTAAAAATATCTCTGACTAAAGGTACATTTGTTAGTTTTGTTTTCTCAGATAAAATTGTTGCTGCCAAAATCGGCAAAGTAGCATTTTTAGATCCTGAAATTGAAATTTTTCCAGTTAATTCTTTTTTTCCGTTTATCAATAATTTTTGCATTGATGATCTTAAATCTTAGGAAGAGTGACACCCTTTTGTTTCATATATTTACCTTTCCTTTTGGCATAAGTAATACTAGGTTTCTCATTGCCTTTGATAAATACAAACTGTGAAACGCCTTCATTAGCATAAATTTTAGCTGGTAAGGGAGTGGTGTTAGAAAATTCTAATGTTACATGTCCCTCCCATCCAGGCTCTAAAGGAGTTACATTCACAATAATTCCACACCTAGCATATGTAGATTTGCCTAGACATATCACCAGTACATTCTCTGGAATTTTAAAATATTCTACTGTCCTCGCCAACGCAAATGAATTAGGAGGTATTATGCATTCTTTTCCAATTTTTGTAACAAAACTTTCTTTCTTAAAAACTTTTGGATCTACAATTCCAGAATTTACATTGGTAAAAATTTTAAATTCATTTGAAACTCTTGCATCATAACCATAAGAAGAAAGCCCAAAAGAAATTTTTCCTTTTCTAACCTGTTTGTTAACAAAAGGCTTTATCATTCCTTTTTGTGCTGCTTTTTTAATCCATTTATCTGACAGAACAGTCATTCTTTTTTTTAGTTTTACTTTTAAATTTCTTTCTTTTTTTTAAATTTTTTTTTAGTGAAATCTCACGAGTTTTTAATAGAGAATCTTCTTTTACAAAAGATTTCATATTAAAATTAGTTTTTATCTGGATTTGTTAAGTCCTCTAGCGTGATTGGTTTATCTATATCGTGCATTTCTTTGTTTTCTGACACTTTAGGACTATTGCTAGATCTTTTAGCTCTTCTTTGTTCAATTCGTGCTTTACGCTTAGCTTCTTTCTTCATCGCTTTATCTCCACGAGTGGATTTATAATCATAGTGAATTCCCATATTAAGCGCTCCTTCATTAGGTCTTATTTTTACTTCTTGAACTGATTTTATGCAAGTATCTTGATCTCATTAATTTAATAATTATAAACAATAGGGACAAAATTACGGCAACAACCACATCTTGCAAAGGAGTAGCTTCTGGAAAACCATAATTCCATAAAATCACTAAAATTAACCAGATCAACCAATTTAATTTTTCAACCATCAATTTTACAACCTTGCTAATTACAAAATTTATAAGTTTTTATTACCAAAAATTCTTTTCTTGATAATCATTGATATCAACATAACAATTACAAACAAAATTATTGGTAAATAAATCTCTTTGTTTAGAAGTAAATTAATAAAACTAAAATTGTCCGCTTGTTTTATATATTCATTTAATCCTGAACCAATAGTATTCCAAATAAAAAATATCGGTATAAAGCCTAAAAAACTTGCGAAGAAATAGTTTGATTTTTTCATATTAAAAATAACAGGTAAAACATTTTGTGGTCCAAAAGGAATACCTAATCCTCCGGACAGTCTAAAAGCTAAAAAATAATTAAATTCATTTTTTTTGAAAAGATGAATATATTTAATAAATCTTTTTTCCAAATAATAATAAACTAAATCCTTAAAAAAGAAATTGGCCATCGAGTAAAGAATCAAAGCACCAACAGAGATTGATAAAACAGAAATAAAAGTTCCAATCCATTTCCCAAATAAAATACCTGATATAATCAAAAGAGGCGATCCAAATCCCAATAAAGATACCCAAATTACACAGAAGAAAAAAAAATATAAAAAGATTCTTATAAAGATTGTTTCCAATCATATTTTCTAAATTTGACTGCAGTTCTTTATAATATAAAAAATCATCTAATCTAGTTACGTCAACATAAGAAAAGATCAAATATAGGAAAAGGCACAAGATTATAATGTAAAAAAATCCCAAAAAAAGTTTTAAACTTTTGCTCATAATTTACCTGTACAATAGACAACAATTAAAATATATACCTTTAAATATTTATGAAAAGAACTTATCAACCAAGTAATCTAGTAAGAAAAAGAAGACACGGTTTTAGAGCAAGAATGGCTACTAAAGCTGGAAGACAACTTATAGCAAGAAGAAGAGCTAAGGGTCGAAAAACAATCTCAACATAATTAAATAGATGGTTAAGCTTGAAAGTTTAAAAAAAAAGCAACCAATTCAAAAAAGCATTAAAAGAAAAAAAAGTTCATTCTGAGTACTTTTCTATATTTGCTGCAAAAAAATTTTTATAAACCAAGGCATAAAACTAATTTACTTATTAGTTTTGTTATAAAAAAAAAAATTGGTAATGCCGTTAAAAGAAACAAAATAAGAAGAAAATTAAAAGCTATTGTTCATAAATTGCTAAAAAAAAGAGGTGCAATTAACAGAGATTATACTTATATAGTTTTTGGAAAATTAGATGCTTACACAGAAAAACAAGAAATTCTTATGCTGACAATGATTAAATGTTTTAAAAAATTAAATAAATGAATAAACTAATAATATCTTTAAATATTTATATAATAAAATTTTATCAATATTTTATTTCACCTCTTTTTGGAAATAGATGTAGATATCTTCCAACTTGTTCCGAGTACTACATCGAGTCTCTTAGAACTCATGGGTTAATTAAAGGTTCAGTTATGGGAATTAAAAGAATTTTTAGTTGCCATCCGTTTAAATTTTTAGGTGGTGGAGATGGTTTGGATGTAGTTCCAAATAAAAAAGTTTTAACAAAGGAAAAATTAGATGGATAACAAAAATGTTTTTATAGCGATAGCTTTATCTATGTCTGTATTGCTTTTTTGGGCAGCATTTTTTGAAAGTCCTAAACCAGTTAAAAATAACGTTGTTGAGAAACAAAAAAAAACTAATGAGAATATTATAACACCAAATATTAATGAGTCTTTAAAAATTAATTTAGTATCAAGAGAAGATTCTTTAGAAAATTCAGAAAGAGTTAAAATTGAAAATGAAAGTATTGTGGGGTCTATGTCATTAGAAGGGGGACTAATAGATGACATCTCTTTTAAAAAGCACAAACAAAATTTAGAAAATAATTTAAATGTAGAATTTTTAAATCCTGCTCAAACTGAAAATGGATTTTATGTTGAAACTGGATGGACAAGTATAGGAAATAAAATAAAAGTTCCTTCAAAAAAATCAATTTGGAAAGTTCGGGGAAACAAAGTTTTAACAGAAAACGAGTCAGTTCTTCTAGAATGGAATAATGGCAATGGAATTATATTTAAAAAAACAATTGAACTAGACAACAAATATTTATTTAAAATCAGGCAGGAAGTTAAGAATAATACTAATCAAGCAATTGATTTATATCCCTATGCGCAAATAACAAGAAATAAAATACCAGATGATATACAAAATTTTTACATTTCTCACGAGGGATTTATAGGAGTTTTTGATGAAGAACTTAAAGAAGATGACTATGATGATATTCAAGATAACAAAATAGTTAGAGAAGCCAATGAGGGCTGGTTTGGTATTACTGATAAATACTGGATGACAGCTATAGTCCCAAAAAAGGGAGAAAATTTTAAATCTACTTTTTTATACAAGGACACTTTTAAAGCTAACTACATTTTAAATAATCCAACTACAATTAATCCCTCTTCAAGTAATTCTAATGAAGTGAGATTATTTGTTGCAGCTAAAGAAGTTGATACAATTGACTCATATGCAGCTAATCAAAGTATAGATAAATTTGATTTAGTGATTGATTGGGGTTGGTTTTATTTTTTTACAAAACCTCTTTTCTTTATCATTGACTATTTATTTAAGTATTCAGGTAATTTTGGAATAGCTATTGTAATTATCACTATTGGTATAAGATTGATTTTCTTTCCACTAGCAAATTACTCATTCAGATCTATGGCTAAAATGAAAGCCGTACAACCAGAAATGATGAGATTAAAAGAATTACATAAAGAGGATAAAGTAAAACTTCAGCAAGAAATGATGGCACTATATAGAAAAGAGAAAATAAATCCAGCTTCAGGATGTTTGCCGGTTTTAATACAGATACCATTCTTCTTTGCTATTTATAAAATGTTATTTATATCTCTGGAGATGAGACATCAGCCTTTTTTTGGTTGGATTAAAGATTTATCTGATAAAGATCCAACCTCTATTTTTAATTTATTTGGTTTAATACCTTGGGATCCACCAAGTTTTTTAATTATTGGTATTTGGCCAATATTAATGGGTGCTTCAATGTGGGTTCAACAAAAACTTAATCCAGCTCCTGCGGATCCAGTACAAGCAAAAATATTTGCATTTTTTCCTCTGTTCTTAACAATTATTTTAGCTTCTTTTCCTTCAGGATTGGTAGTGTACTGGACTATAAATAATATTTTAACAATTGCTCAGCAATGGGTAATAATGAAACAGACCAAAGTAAAAACAAATTAAATGTCAAAAGAAATTTCTTTAGACGAAATAAAAAAATTTTGGCCTGAAAAAGCTCCTGATATTAATATCGTTCAAAAATACGTATCTAAATATGAGAAAGAAAAAATTGTTATTAAGTATGGAGGAAATGTACTAATAGATAGAAAAGTATTTAATAATTTTATTTCTGACATAAATGTACTCAACAAATTAGGTCTTTCAATAATTGTAGTACACGGAGGTGGTCCAAGAATTAAAAGAGAATTAGATAAAAAAAAAAATTGTTTCAAAATTTATTAATGGTTTAAGAGTGACAGATAAAAGTATTATAGATACTGTAGAAGAAGTATTAATAGATTTTAACAAAGATATTGTTGCCTCGCTAAAAAAATTGGGTTCAGAAGCAACTTCTTTTCATACAAAAAATGATAATATAATCGAGGTTGAACCTGAAAGAGAAGAGCTAGGTTTCGTGGGAATTCCAAAAAATGTTAATAAAAATTTAATTGAAAAAGCACTGAATAAAAATAAAATTCCAATTATTGCTCCTTTAGGCTTAGGTAAAAATAATCAAACTTTTAATATTAATGGTGATACAGCTGCAAGTGCTATAGCTAAAAAACTTCAAGCTAGAAGACTTATATTAATGACTAATGTAGAAGGTGTTTATGATGATAAAAAAAATCTTATTTCTGAAATTAAACCTTTGGATCTTGAGAATTTGATTAAGTGGAAGATAGTCGAAGGAGGAATGATTCCTAAAATAGAAAATTGCGTAGATGCAGTAGAAAATGGAGTTAGAGGTGTTGTAATTCTTGATGGAAGAAAGCCCCATTCAATACTTCATGAAATATTTTCAGACACAGGATCAGGGACGTTAATAAGAAAATGAATGATTTAAACAAAATTAAGTATTGGTTATTTGACTTAGATAATACTTTATATGACGGAGCTACTAAAGTGTTTGACCAAGTCGATAAAAAAATGACTAAGTTTATTTCAGAAAAACTTAATATAGACAAAGTAGAAGCAAGAAAAATTCAAAAAAATTATTTCCAAGAATACAACACTACGTTGAATGGAATGATTAAAAATCATAAAATTGATGCTGATGAATTTTTAGAATTTGTTCATGATGTTGATCTTAATTTTTTAAACAAAGATGAGGCTTTACAAGATGAGATAAAAAAATTGGAAGGGAAAAAGATTATATTCACTAACGGTTCTAGGGCTCATGCTGAAAATGTGACTAAAAGAATCGGTATTGATAAGCTTTTTGATGGTATATTTGATATTAGAGACTCAGAATTTATTCCTAAGCCTTCAAAAGAACCATATAAAAAATTAGTAGAAGATTACAAAATTGAGCCACAATATTGTATATTCTTTGAAGATATAGCAAGAAATTTAAAACCAGCACATGAATTAGGAATGAAAACTGTTTGGATTAAAAATAATGAGCCTTGGGCAGCAAAGTTTTCAGATGCTGAGTTTGTAAATTACAAAACTGATAAACTTGCAAATTTTTTAAAGGAAATAAATGAAAGTAAATGAATTAGAAAAAATTATTAATGAGTCTTTTGAAAATAAAGAAAATATTTCTGTAAACTCAGATAAAAAAATTATAGATGCAATTAACGAAACTATAGAACTGACTGATAAAGGAAATATTAGAGTCGCAGAGAAAAAAAATGGTAAGTGGTTTGTTAACCAATGGGTAAAAAAAGCAATTTTATTAAGTTTTAGAGTGAATAAAATGACTATGTCTAAAGGACCATACACAACTTGGTATGACAAAGTTCCAGGCAAGTCAGTTTTATGGAATGAAGATGATTGGAAAAAAGCTGGCTACAGACACGTTCCAAATGGAGTGGTGAGAAAAGGATCTTTTATTGCAAAAAATGTTGTTCTAATGCCTTGCTTTGTAAATCTTGGCGCATATGTCGATGAAGGTACAATGATAGATACTTGGGCTTCGGTTGGATCATGTGCACAAGTTGGAAAAAATTGTCATATATCTGGGGGAGCGGGCATAGGAGGAGTTCTTGAACCATTACAAGCTGGCCCAGTAATAGTTGAAAACAATTGTTTTATAGGAGCAAGATCTGAGATTGCTGAAGGCGTAATTGTAGAGGAAGGATCAGTAATTTCAATGGGTGTATACATTGGAGCATCTACAAAAATAGTAGATAGAGCAACAGGTGAATTCACTTATGGAAAAGTTCCTTCATATTCTGTCGTTGTCCCAGGATCTCTGCCAAATAAAAAAAATCCTAATGGTCCTGCTTTATATTGTGCGGTGATTGTAAAAAAAGTAGATGAAAAAACCCGAAGTAAAACCTCAATAAATGATTTATTAAGAGACTAATGGGAAAAATTAACGAATTAGAATTAGCTAAAGAACTTATTCGTTTTCCTAGCATCACTCCAAAAGATGCTGGAGCAATAAATTTTTTGAGTAAGCAATTAAGATCATTAGGATTTAAATGTAAAATTTTAGAATTTAAAGATAAAAAAAGTAAACCAATTAAAAATTTATACGCTAGACTTGGAACAAAGCAACCTAACCTTTGTTATGCTGGGCATACAGATGTAGTTCCTCCAGGAAATATAAGCGATTGGACTGTAAATCCTTTCAAACCTGCAGTGAAAAATAATCATTTGATAGGAAGAGGTGCAAATGACATGAAAAGCTCAATTGCTTGCTTTGTTGCTGCAGTAAAAAAGTTTTTAAATAATCAATCTAAATTCAATGGCTCTATTAGTTTTTTAATTACTGGTGATGAAGAAGGTTTAGCTATTAATGGAACAAAAAAAAGTTGTTGAGTATTTAAAAAGAAAAAAAGAAAAGATAAATTTTTGCATAGTTGGTGAGCCGACGAATCCAAAAAAATTAGGAGAAATGATTAAAATTGGCAGAAGAGGAAGTCTGTCAGGTAAATTTGAAATATCTGGTGTACAAGGTCATGTCGCCTACCCCCATCTATTAAATAATCCTATAAATACTCTAGTTAATGTATGTAAAAGACTAAAAGAATTAAAGTTAGATAAGGGTAACAAAAATTTTCAACCATCAAATTTGGAATTCACAAGTATTAATGTAGACAATAAAGCTCATAATGTGATTCCAGGTAGAGCTAGAGCTCAATTCAATATTAGATATAACAATTTTCATACAGCAGGCTCTTTAAGAAAGAAAATTAATCAAATTATCAAAAGTTTATGCAAAAAAAATAAATGTAAATTTAAAATAGAATATATTGCAAATGGAGATTCTTTTTTAACTAAACCAGGAAAAACTATTTATATGGCTAAAAAAATAGTTAAGAAAATTACAAAAATAAATCCTAAATTTTCAACAACAGGTGGAACGTCTGATGCAAGATTTATTAAAAAGATTGCCCCTTGTCTTGAATTTGGGCTTGTTAATAAAACAATGCATAGAGTAGATGAATGCGTTTCAATTTCTGATCTTAGAAAGCTTACAAATATTTATAAAAATATTTTAGTAGAGTATTTTAAGTGAAATTATACAAAATAAAAAAATCAAATATCGATAATAGAGGCCTATATGCCAACAAAAATATTAAAAGTGGCACAAAAATAATTGAATACAAAGGCAAGATTATTACTAAAAAAAAAGTAGAAGAAAACTCAAAGTATGATAACGAGAAAGCAATATATCTTTTTAACTTAAATAAAAAATACGATTTAGACGGAGATTTTAGATATAATACTGCTCGATTAATTAATCATTCTTGCAATCCAAACTGTGAGGTCTCAGGAGTAGGTTTAAAAATTTGGGTCTACGCTATCAGAGATATAAAAAAGGGAGAAGAATTATCCTATGATTATGGATTTGGGTATGATGAATATTACAAAGATTTTCCTTGCAGATGTGGATCAAAAAATTGTGTTGGGTATATAGTAAGAGAGGGTTCTAGATGGAGAATAAGAAAACAGAAATCGATATAATATTACCTAACTATAATAGTTACGATTACATAGATAAAACTATTCTTAGTGTTTTGAAACAGAGTTTTGCAAATTGGAAATTAATTATAATTGATGATTTTTCTGATATCAAAACAAGAACAAAAATTAAAAAATATGAAAAATTCCAAAGAATTAAAGTATATTGGTTAAAAAAAAATAAAGGTGCTGCTTATTGTAGAAATTTTGCAATAAGTAAGTCAAAATCTAAATATTTAGCATTTATAGACTCTGATGATATCTGGGAAAAAGATAAATTAAAATTACAAGTTCAATATATGAAAAAAAATAATTATGATTTTACCTATACGTATTATAAAACTTTCGGACTTAAATTAAAAAAAATTATTCCACCAAAAAAATTAAATTTTGATAAATTTATAAAAAATACATCTATAGCTACAAGCACAATGATGATTAAAAGAAAAATAGCTAAAGGTATAAAGTTCACAAATACTAAAATTTGTGAAGATTATTATTTTAAATGTAAAATCTTAAAAAAAATTAAATTTGCTTATTGTTTAAAGAATTCTTTAACAAAATATAGAATACGTAGAAACTCTTTACAAAGTAATAAATTAAGAAATTTTTATTGGATTTGGAAAATTAATTATAAGTATAATAAGTTAAGTTTTTTTGAAAATTTAAATTCTTTATTCAACATATCTATTAGCTCAATTAAAAGATATGGTTTTTAAATAATTAATATTTTATTTTAGATAAATATAAACCATGAGCAGGAGCTGGAGGGGCGCACATTTTTCTCTCCTTTGATAAAAATGCTTTTTTAAAGTCATTTAAATTCCATTTGCCTTCTCCTAGATATTTTAAAGAGCCCACCATAGATCTAACTTGTTGTTGTAAAAAAGACTTCGACTGAAAAGTCAAAATTATACTATGATTATTTTTTTTTATTGTAGCATTTTTTATAGTTTTTATAGGAGACTTGGCTTGACAAGATGAAGCTCTAAAAGTTGAAAAGTTGTGTGTACCTTTTAAAATATTAGCACCTTGTCTCATTAATTTTACGTCAAGTTTTTTTTTAATGTGCCAAGCTTTATTTTTTTCTAAAATTAAAGAAGACTGTCTATTAATAATAAAATATTTATATATTCTTTCATTAGCGCTGTGTCTTGCATGAAATTTACTTGGTCTTTTTTTTATGTCTAGAATAGATACAGAGTATTTACTTAAAAAAAAATTAATGGAATTTATAAAAATATTTTTGTCAATTATTTTAAATTTTGTTTTAAAATGAGCAGATTGTTCGCTCGCATGAACACCTGCATCTGTTCTGCCTGATCCTATAACTCGAATTTTATCTTTTAAAAACTTAGATATAACTTTTTCCAAGACCTCTTGAACTGAAAGACCATTTTTTTGAATTTGCCACCCAACAAAATTTGTTCCTAGATACTCAACTATAATTTGATAAGTAAACATTAGTTTAGAATTTCTCCTGGTTTTATCTTATTACCTAGTAAAAATTCATCTGTTAGTTGTCTGTTTTTTCCTTCTTTTTGAATTTCAATAATTTTTATGGATTGATGCTTGCAAGCTATTGTTAGTTGGTCATCTATTGTTTTTCCTGCATCATTACTCTTATTCGTTATTTCTGCTTTCCATACTTTAAATCTCTCATTTTTGTATTGAAACCAAGCTCCAGGATTTGGATTTAAGCCATTAATTTTAGCTAAAACTTTTTTGGCACTTTCATTCCAGTCAATTCTGCCTTCAGTTTTTGAAATTTTTTTTGCGTAAGTTGCTTCGCTATGATTTTGTTCTTGAAATTTTGCTTGTCCTTTTTCTATTTTATCTATGGCATTTATAATGGATTTGGCTCCTAATTTCGATAAAACTTTCGAAAGAGTAAAAGCATCTACATTTTCATTTATTTGTATCTTGTCTTGATGCATTATCGGTCCAGCGTCTAACTTTTCTTCTATTTTCATAATGCTTATTCCGGTTTGATTATCTAAATTCATAATTGATCTTTGAATAGGAGCAGCTCCTCTCCATTTTGGAAGAAGTGAGGCATGAACATTTATAAAGCCATGTTTTGATAAGTTTAAAAATTTTTTTGGTATAATTTTTCCATAAGCTATTACAACTACAATATCAGGCTCTAATTTTTTCAAATAATTATATTCTTCATCGTTGTCTAAGCTATTTGGAGTTCTTAATCTCAAAGAATGTTTTTTTGCAAAAATTTCAACTTTTGATGGAATTATTTTTTGACCACGTTTGGCTTTACTGGCTGGCTGAGAGTATACTGCTAAAAGTTGATGATTAGAGTTTACTAAAGACTCTAATGCAGGCACAGAGAACTCTGGCGTTCCCATAAAAACAATTTTTTGTGACATGAATTTTAGACTATTACTCTTTCAATTCCCTTTTTCTGTTTAACAAGCTTTTTTATAATCATATCTTTTTTAAGCTTCGATAGATAATCAATAAATAATATTCCATTTAAATGGTCTACTTCATGTTGAACGCAAGTAGCTAAAAGTCCTTCAGCTTTTAACTCTTTTTCTCTACCATTATAATCAACATATTTTAAAGTACATTCTGCCGGTCTTTCTATTTCAGCGAATTGTCCTGGTAAAGATAAACAACCCTCTTCATATACTGAAGTTTTTTTTGACTTATGTATTATTTGAGGGTTAATTAGAAATATAGGATTCTTTTTCTCCTCAGCTTTAGAAATATCAATCACCACTAGCCTTCTTAAAATTCCAACTTGTATTGCGGCTAAACCAATTCCTGGAGCCGCATACATAGTTTCTAGCATGTCATCCATAAGTTTTTTTGTTTCTATATCTACTTTTTCTAAAGGTTCACATTTTTTCCTTAGAATAGGATCTGGTTCTA
>CABYKW010000001.1 GCA_902519635.1 uncultured Pelagibacteraceae bacterium | reverse complement strand
TAGGGGCTAGAGACACATTGAGATTAGAAGCAGGTCTTTGTTTGTATGGGCATGATTTAAATGAAAAAATCAATCCTATAGAGGCAAATTTAAAATGGGCTATTGCAAAAAAAAGGAAAGATGTTGGTGGTTTTAATGGTTGGGATAAAATCAAAAATTTATTAACTAATGGAAGTGAAAAAATTAGGATTGGAATTAAGCCTGAGGGTAAAGTTATAGCTAGAGAAAATACGAAAATATTTTCAACTGAAGGTAATGAGATAGGTCTAGTTACAAGCGGAACCTTTGGTCCTAGCGTTAATGCTCCAGTTGCAATGGGATATGTTAAATCAAATTTTGCTAAAGTTGGAACATCGATAAAGCTAGAAGTAAGAGGAAAAATATATGGAGGTAAAGTTTCAGAGCTTCCATTTTATAAAAAAAATTATGTTAAATAAAAAGTGAGGTAAAAATGAGTGAAAAAAAATTTTCAAAAAAACACGAATGGGTTTCACTAGAGGGTGATGTAGCTACTGTTGGTATTACTAAACACGCTACAGAATTGCTTGGAGATATAGTTTTTGCAGAAGTGCCTGATGCAGGAAAATCTTTAGAAAAAGAAGGCCAAGCAGCTGTTGTTGAATCAACAAAAGCAGCTAGTGATGTTTATTCACCAATATCTGGAGAAGTCACTGAAGGAAATAAAGCTATAGTAGATGACCCAAGCAGCATCAACTCTGATCCAGAGGGTACGAGTTGGTTTTTTAAATTAAAAGTTAAAGATAAAGGAGAATTTCAGTCTTTAATGTCAAAAGAAGAATATGATAAATTTTGTAAGGAGAATCCAAATTAAATGATAGACGATACTTCACAAGAATTTATAAATAGACATATTGGTCCTTCAAAAAATGATCAAGAGAAAATGTTAGATTATATTGGCAGTAAATCTCTTAATCATCTAATACAAAATACTGTTCCTAATAATATTTTACTAAAAGATGAATTAAAAATTGGAGACTCCCTTTCTGAAAGTGAAGCATTGAAAAAACTTAAAGTTATCTCTCAAAAGAATGAGACTTTTAGAAATTTTATTGGCATGGGGTATTATAATTGTCTTACTCCCAATGTTGTTGTGAGAAACATATTAGAAAATCCTGGTTGGTATACTTCTTACACCCCTTATCAACCGGAAGTAGCTCAAGGGAGACTAGAAATGCTTTTAAATTTTCAACAAGTAATTACTGATTTAACTGGAATGGATATAGCAAATGCGTCGTTGCTGGACGAGGCTACTGCGGCGGCTGAGGCAGTGGGTCTAGCACAAAGAGTGTCTAAAAATAATTCAAAAAAGGTTTATGTTTCAGAAACTTGCAATCCTCAAGTAATTGATTTGATTAAAACTAGAATAGAGCCTTTCGGTCTAGAACTTTTAATTGGTAATCAAAAGGATTATATAAAAAATTTAACTGATGAATTAATTTGCGGAGTCTTAGCTTATCCAGATACATTAGGTGAAATTATAGACCCTAGTGAGTCTATTAGCCAAATACATAAAAAAGGAGGAAAAGCTATTTTAGTTTGCGACCTTCTTTCTCTAACTAAATTGAAAACTCCTGCAGAACTTGGAGCAGATATAGCAGTAGGAAGCGCTCAAAGGTTTGGTGTGCCAATGGGTTATGGTGGACCGCATGCTGCTTTTTTTGCTACAAAAGAAGAATTTAAAAGATCAATGCCAGGAAGAATTATAGGAGTATCTGTTGATAGATTTGGTAAAAAAGCCTACAGACTATCTTTACAAACTCGAGAGCAACACATCAGAAGAGATAAGGCAACTAGTAATATTTGTACTGCACAAGCTCTTTTGGCAATTGTATCAGCAGCATTTGCAATTTATCATGGACCTAAAGGAATTTTAAATATCGCCAATAGAACATCCAAATTAGCTAATCTATTTGCAAAAAATATTAAAGATAATGGCTTTGAACTTTATACTAATAATTTTTTTGATACTGTAACAATAATAACAAAGGACAAAACTGAAGAAATCTATAAAAAAGCTATTTCAGAAAAAGTTAATTTAAGAAAAATAAACAGTAAAACCTTGTCGGTAGCATTTGATGAAGCTAAAAGACTTGATCATGTTAATTTACTATTAAAGATATTTGGTATTGATAAAGATATAGGAAAAACATCTGATATTAATCTAGATAATCTTCCAAAAAATTTATTGAGAACATCTAAATATTTAACCCATCCAGTTTTTAACAAGTATCACTCTGAAACAGAAATGATGAGATACCTAAAAAGATTAGAAGATAGCGACATTGCTTTAAATAGATCCATGATTGCCCTTGGTTCATGTACAATGAAATTAAACTCTACTGCAGAAATGATACCTATTTCTTGGAAAGAATTTTCTCAACCTCATCCTTTTGTTCCTATAAATCAAATGAAAGGATATCAAATTTTATTTAACGATTTAATTAATGACCTAAAAGAAATTACTGGATTTGATGCAGTTTCTTTGCAACCTAATTCTGGTGCTCAAGGCGAATATGCCGGTCTAATGACAATTAGAAAATTTCACAAAAATAACAACCAATCTAATAGAAATGTTTGTTTAATTCCTAGCTCTGCTCATGGAACTAATCCTGCTAGCGCTCAAATGTCAGGAATGAAAGTAGTTGTTGTCAATTGTGATGATAATGGAAATATCGACTTAGAAGATCTGCAAAAAAAATCAGAACAATATTCTAAAGATCTAGCTGCTCTTATGGTTACCTATCCTTCAACTCATGGAGTATTCGAGGAAAAAATAATTGAAATTTGTGATATCGTTCATTCAAATGGTGGTCAAGTTTACATGGATGGGGCAAATTTAAATGCTTTAGTAGGAATTGCAAAACCTGGTAAATTTGGACCAGATGTATGTCATATTAATTTGCATAAAACTTTTTGTATTCCTCATGGAGGAGGTGGTCCAGGTATGGGACCGATAGCTTGTGCTAAACATTTAAAAGATTTTTTACCAAATCACCAACATCTAAATGAATTAAAATCTGATAAGAGCATGGGGTCTGTTTCAGCTGCTCCATGGGGAAGTGCTAGTATTTTAGTTATTTCTTGGATGTATATTAAAATGATGGGATCAAAAGGTTTGAAAGCTGCATCAGAAGTATCAATTCTAAATGCTAATTATATAGCAAAAAAATTATCGGAAAAATACAAAATTTTATACACGGGAAAAAATGGTAATGTAGCACATGAGTGCATCATTGATATAAGACCTATTAAAGAAAAATCAGGTATTTCAGAAGAAGATATTGCTAAAAGACTGATCGACTATGGTTATCATGCGCCCACAATGTCTTGGCCAGTTTCTGGAACTATTATGATCGAACCAACAGAAAGTGAAAACTTAGAAGAAATTAATAGATTTTGTAATGCTTTGTTAAGTATTAAAGATGAAATAAATAAAATTGACTCTGGCAAATACGATAAAAAAGATAATCCAATAATTAATGCTCCTCATACATATTTAGAACTATCATCAGATGAATGGAAGCATTCATACTCAAGAAAAGAAGCTGCTTTTCCAAAAACTTATCTTAAAGAATATAAGTACTGGGCACCAGTTGCTAGAGTGGATAATGTATATGGAGATAGAAATCTTGTCTGTTCATGTCCTTCCATGGATGAATATAGAGAAGAAGCTGCTTAAGATTTTTATAAAGGATAAAAAAAAACCCGCCCAAAAGGGCGGGTTTAATTTTTTAAAATAATTTAAATTATTTAAAATCTATATGCTACAGATAAAGCTAATTCATCAGTGTCTAAATCAGCAGTAATCTTGTTTGATGTAGTTGAAGTAAGACTTAGTTCATCCCAGTCTGTTGCTTCATATGCAAGTTTTAGCTGCAAAGGACCATAAAGACCTTTGATACCAATCCCGTAATTAACTCCATCAAGTGTTGTATCACCATAAGAACCTTCGTGGTCTGCGTCCTCTTTAGTTTCTACATCAATTTGTGAAGCTCCTAATTTTACAAATATTGGTCCACTAACTGGCACTTCAACATAGTAATTTACATAGTCGTTTACTTCTGCATTAGCTTGATAAGTTACTGATCCTGAAGATCCGCTTCCAGCAGCGTCTTCCGCTGTTTCAGATCTTGAAGAAAGTTTGTCGCTTACGTCAGCTCCACCAAAGTAGTAAGTACCTCCAAAAGTAATTTCGTTACCTTCTTGGCCCCACATTGAACTATCTAAACTATATTCTACGAAAGCTCCTGCTATTGTTGCAGTGTTATCAGCTGATGCTGCGTTAGTATTAGCTGCTCCACCTGCTACAGAACCTTTAGTAGTTACCTCTTGACCTTCTGCTTCTATAAATGTTTGAGAAAGCTTTGTTCCTATTTGGATGCTACCAGCAAACGCTGAAGTTCCAATGAACATTATAGATGTCAGTGCAATTATAAGTTTTTTCATAGTATATACTTCCTAATTTTAATTTTTCTCTTGTTTACGATCGTGGTGATATTGGTATGTAATTTTCAATTGTCTGTCCACTTAAAAACACCTCTTCTAGTACTGATTGTGTCAAAAAATTCAATAAAATCAACGTTTTTGTGTTGCTTTTTTACAACATCACCCATTAAAATCAAAAAATTGTTGGGCTTTTAAAATATGGTTTTTTTCTTAATCAGTCTGTTTTTTGCTTTTGGAATCATCTCTATATTTAAACCTATAAGATCTTTGGATTTAAGATTTTTCAAATTTTGTACAGTTTTTAAGAAACGTTTAGACTCTTTTTTTGATATAATGCCATTTGTCAGGGTTTTGAATTTATTAATATATTGTTCTCTTCCAAAAGGTCTTTTCCCAGCAGGATGCGCATCAGCAACATTAATCTCTTCGCTTATTGTTAATCCATTTTTCATACGAATAATAACTTTACCACCAAAACACTTATTTTTTGGATTTGTATCATGATATTTTTTAGTCCATTTTTTATTTTCTCGGGTCACGATTTTATGCCAAAGTTTAACTGTGCTTTTTCTTCTAGCTCTTTGAGGGGTGTAAGATTTTACATGATGCCAAGCACCGTCCTCTAAAGCTACAGCAAATATATACATTATAGAATGATCTAGTGTTTCTCGACTTGCATATGGGTCCATTTTTTGAGGATCATTTGCTCCAGTTCCAATCACATAATGAGTATGATGGCTTGTTTCTATGATAATCTTTTTTATATCGGGTAAATTTTTGATTTTTTTATTCAAAGATCTAGCAAGATCAATTAAAGCTTGAGACTGATATTCAGCAGAGTGTTCTTTGGTATAAGTTTCTAAAATTGCTTTTTTTGGTTCATTAACTCTTGGCAATGGAACTATATATTTTTTACCTGGTCCAGATAAGACATATGCAATAACACTATCTTCACCTTCATAAATTGGACTTGGTGCTCCCTCGTCTCTCATACAACGATCTACTGCCTCTATTGCAAGCTTACCAGCATGAGCTGGAGCAAAAGCTTTCCAGCTTGATATTTCACCTTTTCTAGATTGTCTTGTTGACACGGTAACATGTAAGGCTTGTTGAACTGCTTGATAAATTGTATCTGTTTTAAGTTTTAATAAACTGCCTAACCCGGCTGCAACGCTGGGACCTAAATGGGCTATATGATCTATTTTATGTTCATGTAAGCAAATACCTTTTACTAAATTAACTTGAACTTCATATCCTGTGAGAATTCCTTTAATTAAATCTAAACCGCTGCAACCTTTTTGCTGTGCTACTGCAAGGATTGCAGGAATATTGTCTCCTGGGTGGCTATAGTCAGCAGCCAAAAATGTATCATGATAATCTAATTCTCTAACTGCAGTTCCGTTTGCCCAGGCAGCCCATTCACAATCAACTTTAATTTTAGGATTTAATCCAAAGATACAAGCTCCATTTTTCCTAGGATGTGCTAAAGCCATCTCCCTCGCCGAAACTACTGGTTTTCTATTATAAGATGCAATTGCAACGGAAGCATTATCAATTATTCTATTGATAACCATTTCAACTGCATCTTTATTAATTTTGGCCTTATCTGATGCTATCTCTGCAATTTTCCAAGCGAGTTGGTTTTTTTTTTTTAAATTAGATTTTGATGGATGAACTTTAACTATAATATTTCTCATTAATTCAACATGTTGCGCAAAACGTATTGAAGTATTCCTCCATTTTTATAATACTCCATCTCATTTTTGGTATCAATTCTACTTAGCACTTGTATCTTTTTAATTGTGCCATCTTTATATTTAATTTCACAGGTTACTTCGGCTCTAGGTTTAATTCCTTGTTCTATATCTATAACAGTAATAAGCTCTTCTCCTGTGATATTAAGTTTTTTTCGATCAAAACCTTCTTTAAATTGAAGTGGTAAAACACCCATTCCAACTAAATTTGATCTATGAATTCTTTCAAAACTTTCAGCGATTACGGCTTTTATCCCTAATAATTTTGTTCCTTTTGCAGCCCAATCTCTAGATGAACCTGTTCCATATTCTTTACCAGCGATAACAACTAAATCATTTTTTCTTTTTTTATATTCAATAGCAGCATCATAAACACTCATTACTTTTCCATCTGGTTGTAATGTGGTAAAACCACCCTCTGTTCCAGGTGCCATTTCATTTCTTATCTTTATGTTTCCAAATGTTCCTCTCATCATTACTTCGTGATTACCTCTTCGAGCTCCATATGAATTAAAATCTTTTTGTTGAACTTGATGTTTCATAAAATAATCACCTGTAGGGCTATCTTTTTTAATATTTCCGGCTGGGGAGATATGATCGGTAGTAACCGAGTCAGCAAGTAAAAGTAATACCCTTGCATCTTTAATTGCTTTAAAGCCCTCTGGTTGATCTGGTAGATCATCAAAAAAAGGTGGTTTTTTAACATAGGTAGAATTTGACTCCCAATTATATATGCTACTGTCTACTGTTTTAATTGAACTCCATTCTTTAGGTCCTTCAGAAATGTTTGAATAGCGATCTATAAACATGTTTGCATTTATAGATGATAGCATTATCTCTTCGATTTCTTTATTGCTTGGCCAGATATCTTTTAAAAAAACATCTTTTCCATCTTTGTCTACTCCTAGAGGATTTTTATATAAATCAAAATTCATATTTCCAGCTAAAGCAAAAGCAACTACAAGTGGCGGCGAAGCCAAATAATTAGCTTTAACATCTGGACTTATTCTGCCTTCAAAGTTTCTATTTCCTGATAATACTGAAACAGCATACAAATTCTCTTTATGAATTGCTTCAGATATGTTTTTATTAAGTGGACCAGAATTTCCAATACAAGTAGTACAGCCATAACCAACTAAATTAAAACCAAGTTGATCTAAATATTTATCTAATCCTGCTTTTTCTAAATAATCTGTAACCACTTTTGATCCTGGTGCCAAAGAAGTTTTTACCCAAGGTTTTATTTTTAAACCTTTCTCTACTGCTTTTTTTGCAAGCAATCCTGCTCCTATCATTACACTCGGGTTTGAGGTGTTAGTGCAAGAAGTAATAGCTGCTATCACAATGTCTCCATCGGTGATTTTAAAATCAGTTCCAACTACATCTGCTTGAAGAGGCTTTTCTCTCTTTGAATTTTCTTTGTAAGCTTTAGCAAAACTAGTAGCGGACTCGGTTAATAAAACTTTATCCTGTGGTCGTTTAGGACCTGATATACTTGGAACTACTGTGCTGATATCTAAGGATAAAGTTTCAGTAAACTCTATTCCTTCACTTGACCAAAGGCCTTGTTCTTTTGAATATTTTTCAACAAGATCAATTGTTTCTTTATCTCTTCCTGAAAGTTTCAAATATTTTAAAGTTTCTTCATCCACAGGAAAGAAGCCACATGTAGCGCCATACTCAGGTGCCATGTTAGCTATTGTGGCTCTATCAGCTAAAGTAAGATTTTTTAAACCATCTCCATAAAATTCTACAAATTTTCCTACTACTCCTTTTTTTCTTAACATTTCTACAATAGCTAAAACTAAGTCTGTAGCTGTTAATCCCTCTAATAATTTTCCTTTAATTTCAACTCCAACTACTTCTGGGATCAACATTGAGATTGGCTGACCTAACATGGCTGCTTCTGCTTCTATTCCACCAACACCCCATCCTAAAACTGATAATCCATTAACCATTGTCGTATGACTATCAGTACCTACCAAAGTATCAGGATAAGCATAAAGATCATTCCCGCTTTTTGATGACCAAACTACTTTTGCTAAATATTCTAGATTGACTTGGTGACAGATTCCTGTTCCTGGAGGAACGACTCTAAAATTATCAAAAGCTTTTTGACCCCATTTAAGAAAAGCATATCTTTCTCCATTTCTAGAAAATTCTTTTTCAACGTTCTGATTAAAAGATTTCCCAGAAGCATACTCATCAACCATTACTGAATGATCTATTACTAAATCAACTGTGGACAATGGGTTAATTTTATTTGGATCTTTATTTTTAGACTTAACTGCATCTCGCATCGCTGCTAAATCTGCTATTGCAGGAATGCCAGTATAATCTTGTAATAAAGTTCGAGCAGGTCTGTAAGCTATTTCTGTATTAGATTTTTTATTTTTCAACCAATCTTTAATTGCTAAAATTTGCTTCTTATCAACGGTTAAATCATCTTCATATCTTAAAAGGTTTTCTAATAAAACTTTAAGTGATTTAGGTAATTTAGAAATACCCTTAAGGCCATTTTTTTCTGCATTATTTAAATTAAAAATTTTATAATCTTTTCCTGAAGAAGAAATAGTATCAAGGGATTTAAAGGAATTTTTACTATTAAATTTCATGCGCTATACATAAAACATAATAACACAAACTATAAGTAAAAAAGACATTATATAGTTAAATTTCTTAATAAAGTTTTTACTTGTGGCAAATTTTCTCAAATATTTACCTAATAAACACCATGAACTAACGCTAAAAACGGCCATAAAAAAATAGGTTATTATTACTACTGTAGCATCTCTTAAATAGTTATTCTGAACATCAATGAATGTTGAAACTGCTATCATTGCAACCATTACACCTTTCGGATTAATAAACTGGAATAAAAAAGTATCAAAAAAAAGAACTGGTTTTTTTCTATTTTCTGAGCTTATAGTTGAACTAAAAGCAATTTTATAAGCTAGATAAATTAAAAAAATTGTTCCTAGAATTTTAATGATACTTTGTAAAAAAATATATTTTTGAAAGATAATAATTAAACCAGAAGCCATCACGGTTAGCATAGTTGTCCAACCAAGAATAACTCCCAGCATCAAAGGAATGGTCTTTTTAAAACCAAAATTAAAACCTGAATAAGAAGACAAGATATTATTCGGTCCTGGAGTGAAAGCAGTGGCTATGCCAAAAAGAATTAACGGAAGGAATTGATCATACATCAGGCTATTTCAAGACCATTATCTGTTTTTTGAGAAGGATGCACTAAAACTACTTTACCATCTTTTTCAATCGCTCCCAAAATTAATACTTCTGAAATAACTCCAGCAATATTTTTTTTTGGAAAATTGCAAACGCCAATAACTTGTTTTCCTACCAGATTATCAGAATTGTAGTAATGTGTTATTTGAGCAGAAGATTGTTTGATGCCTATATCTTTTCCAAAATCAACTTCCACTACCAATGAAGGTTTGCGTGCTTTTTCATTTTTAGTAACTTTTAAAACTGTTCCAACCAAAATTTGAATTTTATTGTAGTCTTCATAAGTAATTTCTTTTTTCATATTTAAATTGATTATCTTTATTTTTTATATTCGTATATAGATAATTTTTCTTTTTTTTTATCAGTAAATAATGATGAAAAGCTTAAATCTGCATGGTAAATAAATGAAATTTTGGCATTGAATATTAAGCTTTAAAAGTCAATAATATTATAAATATAAAATACTAACGAGAGGGAAAATATGAAAAAAATATTTTTATCTGCTATTTTGTCTTTGTCGGTTTTAACGTCAAGTGCATATGCAGAAATTAAAATGGGAATAATCTTAGGATTTACTGGTCCTATTGAATCTTTAACTCCAGCTATGGCAGCATCAGCAGAATTAGCTTTTAAAGAAGCTTCTGACTCAGGTTCTTTGCTTGGTGGAGAAACAATTAAACCTTTAAGAGCAGACTCAACTTGTGTTGACTCGGCTGCTGCAACAACCGCTGCAGAGGGTTTAGTTAGTCAAGGTATAGTTGCAATTATGGGGGCAGATTGTTCTGGTGTTACTGGAGCAGTCGCATCAAACGTAGCAGTTCCTAATGGAATTACTATTATATCACCTTCTGCAACATCTCCTGGTTTAACAACTTTGAAAGATAAAGGTTTGTTTTTCCGTACAGCTCCATCGGATGCTCGAGGAGGACAAATTCTTGCAGACATAACAAAAGATAGAGGGGTTAAAAGTGTTGCTGTTACATACACTAACAACGACTATGGTAAAGGTTTAGCTGATGTTTATTCAGCAGCAGTTAAAGCTCATGGTATAAAAGTTACAACTGTAACTGCGCACGAAGATGGTAAAGCCGACTATAGCGCAGAAGTTTCTACACTAGCATCAGCTGGTGGAGATGCAGTTGCTGTAATTGGATACCTTGACCAAGGTGGTAAAGGAATTATTCAAGGATCTTTAGATTCTGGTGCATTTGATACATTTATATTATCAGATGGTATGATCGGTGACTCACTTACTGATACTTTCGGTAAAAGCTTAAACAAATCTTTTGGTTCTTTACCAGGTTCTTTAGGTAAAGGAGCAGGAGTATTTGCAAAAGTTGCTAAAGCAGCTGGAATTGATCCTTCTGGCCCATACACTGGGGAGTCTTATGATGCCGCAGCTTTAATCGTTCTTGCAATGCAAGCTGGTGGTTCTGCTGACCGAGGCTCAATTGCCAAAAATGTAATGTCCGTAGCTAATGCGCCTGGAACTAAAATTTATCCTGGTCAGCTTAAAAAAGGTCTAAATCTTTTAGCTAAAGGAAAAGCAATTGATTATGAGGGAGCTACTGCAGTTAAATTTACAGATGTTGGAGAACACGTTGGTAATTTCATAGAAAAAGAAATTAAGGGCGGTAAATTTAAAAATAAAAAACAAAGATAAAATTTAATCTTATAAACCTCAGCGGTGAAAACTGCTGAGGTTTTTTATATATGTTTTATTTTCTCAGGTAAAATTCCTTTTGGTCTATAACGCATAATTAACAGCAAACCAATTCCCATCATTAAAAACCTAAAGTATGGAATGCTATTAACTAAATGAACTCTAAAAGCATTAGTTTCTTCTAAACCGCTAGTAAAAAAATTAATCAAGAATAATGCAATAGGAGCTGCTTCGACCCATAAAAACCAAACTGCAAAACCTCCTAAAATTGCACCAAAATTATTTCCACTTCCACCAACAATAACCATTACCCAAATTAAAAATGTGTACCTCATTGGTCTATAACTTCCCGGAGTAAATAAACCGTCATATGTAACCATCATTGCACCTGCTATACCTACAATAGCTGAACCAAGAACAAAAATTAAAAGGTGTTGTTTAACAACATTCTTTCCCATTGCATTAGCTGCCTCTTCATTATCTCTGATGGCTCTCATCATTCTTCCCCAAGGAGAATAAAGTGCTTTTTGAGTTATTATTAAGAGAATTATTACTACAACAGTAAAAAGTCCTGCAAAACATAATTTTACAAATACCGTTGAAGATTCGATGACTAGTTGTTTTAGTGCCTCTTGTCTTTCTAAAGTATTGGTAATTAAATTTAATGCACCTTGGTTAAATTTTTCGACTAAATTTATAAACCACTCCTTTGATTGTAAATCCACTTCATATGGAACTGGTCTTTTTAAGCCAATTACGTTTTTAACACCCCTAGCTAACCAATCTTCATGTTTTATTACTGAAATAACAATTTCTGATATAAGTAGTGTTGCTATTGCTAGATAGTCTGCTCTAAGTCCTAAAGCAATTTTACCAATAATGTATGCCAACGCGCCAGCAAAAAAGGCTCCTACTATCCAAGAAAATAATATCGGAAGACCCATCCCTCCTAAAAAGCCAGTAGTTGCTGGACTAACGGACTCAATTGACTCTATAGCTGGAGCAGATATGAATCTTAAAAGAATTAGCCCAACTATTATAATGGCGGCAATTCCATAGCTTCTTTTTTTTGATTGATTATATTTTTTCGTAATAAAACGAATACTGAAAACCATGAAAGCAATCAAAAAAGCACATAATATCATATTTAAACCTCCTACCTGCCATGCTTCTCGAACAGGAGGAACTGAAACCAAAACTGCTGCTAAGCCTCCAAGAGCCGTGTAACCCATTATTCCAAAATTGATTAATCCCGCGTATCCCCATTGAATATTGGCTCCCATAGTCATTACTGCAGAGATCAAACAAAGACACAATATTGATAACGCCATGCTCCAGGACTGTAAAAATCCTACTAAAATTATGAGTCCTAACATTATTGAATATGCGCTTATTATGTCTAGATTTTTTCTCATAAAACTTTCCCTTTAAATATTCCTGAAGGTCTAAATAATAAAACTATTACTAAAATTGAGAATGATACTGCAAATTTATAATCTGTTGATAGTAATTGCATTAAACCATCGGGCTCTAAACTTTCTGGAAGCAAATAAACAAAGAATTTTTTGTAAGCGTAAGTTAAAAGTATTTCTGAAAATGCAATAACATATCCTCCCAAAAAAGCACCAAAAGGATTTCCAATACCTCCTACGATAGCAGCAGCAAATATTGGAAGCATATTGTTGAAGTAGGTAAATGGTTTAAAGCTTTTATCTAAACCATAAAGAGCTCCACCAATAGTAGCCAAAATCGCAGCTATTACCCAAGTAATCATAACTACTTTTTTAGGATCTATTCCAGATAAAAGTGCTAAATCTTCATTATCTGAATAAGCACGCATACTTTTTCCAGTTTTTGTCTTATTTAAAAACCAAAATAAAATAGAAACAACAAAGATTGTAACCAACAAAGTAATGACTTGCGTTGATTTAATCATCAATCCTTCATTTAAACCTGTCATCTCCTTAAATTCATTAGCTTTCAAAATAAATTTTTCTCCATCAAAAAACCTCCTATCAAATGGTCCGATAACGATTCTTACTATTGCTTGTGTAACGAACATTGTGCCTATGCTAACCATTGCCAACATAACTGGAGGGCTTTTTTGCGTGCGATAATAACTAAAAACTAATTTATCCTTAACAAGAACATAAAGTATAGTAATAATAATTCCAAAAGGCATAGCAAGTAATGCTGTAGGAAGAAAACCTAGATTAATTCCAAGATATTGAAAGTACCAAGTAAATAAAATTGTAAACATTGTACCAAAAGACATAAGATCACCTGCAGTAAAATATGCAAATCTCAAGATCCCATAAATTAAAGAAACAAAAATTGCTCCAAGAGCTAACTGAGATCCATAAGATAAAGCAGGTACAAACAAATAATTTAAAAGTAAAACTATTGCGTTTAAATAATCCATATCAACCTCCTAAGAAAGAACTTCTTACTCTTGGATCGTTTAGAAGTTCTTTTCCAGTTCCTGAGTATCTATTTTCTCCTGTGACTAAGACATAGCCTCTATCCGATATGCTTAGAGCTTGTTTTGCGTTTTGTTCGACCATTAAAATAGCTACGTTTGTTTTTTTTACTTTTATAATATGATCAAATAATTCATCCATGACTATTGGTGAAACTCCAGCAGTAGGTTCATCAAGCATTAAGACTGATGGTTTTATCATTAACGCTCTTCCTAATGCTACTTGCTGTCTTTGTCCTCCTGACAATTCACCAACTAACTGAGATTTTTTTTCTTTTAAAATAGGGAATAGTTCATAAACTTCATCAATAATTTTTTTAAGATTTTCATCTCTTAAAAAAGCACCCATCTCTAAATTTTCCTCCACGCTTAAACCAGCAAATACATTTTTAGTTTGAGGAACAAATGCTATGCCTTGTTTAACTCTATCTTGTGGGTTTAAATGAGAAATGTCCTTGCCGTTTATAATAATCTTACCAGATTTAAGGTTTAATAATCCCAACATAGCTTTCATAGCTGTAGATTTTCCTGCTCCATTTGGACCAAGTATTGAAACTATTTCACCTTTATTCACATTTACCGAACAAGAAGAAATAATATCAGGACCGTTGCCATAACCTCCTGTCATTTTTATACCTTCAAAAAAAGCCATTAACTTTTATCCTTTAATTTTGATCCTCTTCCTAAATAGCTTTCAATAACTTGTTCATTATTTTTAACTTCATCTGAAGTCCCTTCAAATAAAACAGAACCTTCGGCCATTACGATAACTGGGTTACACAATCGACTAATAAATTCCATATCATGCTCAATCATACAAAATGTATAACCTTTCTCTTTGTTTAGTCTCAAGATTGCACTCCCTATTTCTTTCAACAAAGTTCGATTAACTCCTGCGCCAACTTCATCTAGCAAAACTAATTTAGCATCAACCATCATGGTTCTACCAAGTTCTAATAATTTTTTTTGACCTCCGGATAAATTCCCAGCAAGTTCATTCGAAAGATGCTTGAGATTTAAAAAATCAATTACCTCCAAAGCTTTTTCTTTAACTATCGCTTCTTCTTTTTTAACTACACCTGGATTAAATAAAGCATTAACTAAATTTTCACCAGACTGCTTACCTGGAACCATCATTAAATTTTCCAATACTGTAAGATTTGTAAATTCATGAGCAATTTGAAAAGTCCTTAGAACACCTTTTGAAAACAATTCGTAAGATGGAATATTAGTAATATCCTCATCGTTAAATACAACTGTACCCTTAGATGACACTAGATTGCCTGCAATTAAATTGAATAATGTTGTTTTGCCTGATCCATTAGGCCCAATAATTCCAGTGATAGAACCTTTTTTGATTTTTAAAGAGCAATTTGAAACTGCAGCTAATCCTCCAAAAAATTTAGAAAGATTTTTAACTTGCAGAATATTCGAATCTGACTGCATAAAAAATTATACTTTGTTTAATCTCTTATGAATACCATTCAAAGTTTTTTCTAATTTCTTATAAAATCCAGCTTTTCTCAATTGTTTTACCGCTTGTTCGTTCAATCCTCCTGGAGTTTGAGAGTCTTTTACAAGATATTTTAAATCTTTTTCAGAATTAACAGCAGAGTCTTGGGAAAGAGCTAAAAAAAGAGAAGTAATATATTTTTGAGCTTCTTTTCTTTTTATTCCCTTTCTAACCAGCCAGTTAGATAATACTTTTAAGTACTCATAAAAAGGTGCCATCATTCCTGATGTGACCCAGAAATTCATAGATGATCTTTCATTTTTAATTTCAACAGTAATGCCCAGTTTGTTAAAAAAATTTTTTACTTGTTTATCAGGAGGGCAAATAGGAACAGGACCCTTCCGAATTGAAATAGGTGGAAGTGGGATAGCTCTTACAATTTTTAATTTTTTGCCAATCATTTTTTTTAGCTGAGCTAAATTTATTGTAGAAATAAAGCTAATTATTTTTTGATTTTTTTTAAAATTAAGCTTTTTTAAAATCTTATTTCCAATCTTTGGGGTTACTGCCAAAAACACCCAGTTGGATTTATCGATTAATTGTTGATTATTTCTTGAAATAACTACTTTTTTAAATCTTTTATTTAATTTATTTGCTATTGTTCTATTTCGAGGGGAGATATAAATTTTTTTGATTTTTAAACTAGATTTAAAAATACCTTCAATTACTGAAGATGATATACGACCTGTTCCTATAAAACCTAAAATCATGAATTATGCAGAATAACCAAGCTATACCCTTTAATAAAGAAAATTTTAAAGCAATATTCTCTAAAGAATTTGCTTTGGTTATTATTATTTCTGTTCCAAGTGCAATAGTTGCAGAATTCTTCAATGTACCTTTGGCTTGGTTTTTAGGCCCAATGCTCATTACATCTCTTGCTTCATTAATGGGTTTAAAAACAAAAATGCCTAAATTAGTCCTTTCTTCAATATTAATTTTGTTAGGTCTTTATATCGGTAATTACATTGATAAAAGTTTATTTTCTCAAATGCATCAATGGGCTTTTACTTCTCTAATAATGCTAGTTTATATTGTTGTAAGCGTATTAATAGTTTCAAAATATCTTCAAATATTCTCAAAGTATGGGCAGAAAACTTCAATTTTTTCTGCTGCACCTGGCGCCTTAGGACCTTTAATGATTTTAGCTGAAGATGAAAAATCTGACTTAAGCCAGGTAGCAACTTCTCATTTAATTAGATTAATAATAATTATTACTATTTTTCCATTTTTCGTAAATAGTTTCTATGACACTGAAAATACCAAAATCGTTGAAGAAATAATTAAAGATCAAAATGTTCTTCATTTAATCTTACTCATAATATCTTCAATTATTTTAATTATAATTTTTGATAAATTTAGAATTCCAGCCGCTTTGTTGTCTGGCACTTTATTTGCAAGTGGATTTTTACAAATTTCAGAAATTGCTTCTTATCAGCTTCCGCCAAACATAATTGATTATTGTTTGCTTATTCTTGGAGCATCAGTTGGATGTCGATTTGCTAACAAAACTTTTAGCGAGATAGCTCGTAACGCTTTACATAGTTTTGTTGCAACATTTTTACTAGTTGTCTTAGGTTTGCTAGCTGCTTTTGCAGCGAGCTTAATCATTGATAAAAATTTCTTTACACTTCTTTTGTCTTACTGCCCAGGTGGTATTTATGAAGTAGCTGTTATAGCAATTTTTTTCAATCTTGATCCTGAATTCGTATCTTTCCACCATATTATAAGACTGTTAATGATACTATTTATAGTCCCTCTAATATTAAGAATTATAGAAAAAAAAACCTAATTTAATCTATCTTGCTTTGACTCTAGTTTGTCTATGAGATTATATGTCTTATGGCTAATATTTTTGACCTTGTAGGAAGAGTGTTTATTTCGTTGGTTTTTTTATTATCTGGTTATAATAAAATTTTTAATTATGATAATACTGTAACTTGGATGGAAGGGTTTGGAATACCTGGATTTTTATTGTGGCCGGCAATCGTTCTAGAAATTCTTTTACCTATCTTTATAATTATAGGTTATCGTACTCAAATATCAGCAATAGTATTAGCAGCTTTTTGTATAGCAACAGCTCTACTCTTTCACTTGGATTTTGCAAATCAAATGCAAACAATTGCTTTACTAAAAAACTTTGGCTTAGCAGGAGGATTTTTATTTATAGCAGTTAATGGTCCTAAGGAATGGGCGGTAGACAAAAAAAAGAAATACGTTAGGTTATAATTTTTTTTTGAAAAAACTATTATAGACTTGCCATCCTAAAATTCCAAAAATTACAAACATTATACAAATTGTTAAAGGTCTACCCCAAAGAAAAGACCATGATCCATCACTTATCAAAAGCGATCTTCTAAGATTTTCTTCCATCAATCCTCCAAGAACAAATGCTAATATTAATGGTGGCATTGGAAAATCATAAAGTCTTAAAATAGTTGCTACAACAGCAATTCCAATCATTAAAAAAATATCAAAATTATTAAATGACATTAAATAAATTCCTGTAACCGAAAAAAATAAAATCATTGGTATTAAGAATGTTCTTGGTACAGCAAGTATTCTTGCTATGTAGGGAATAAGCGGAAGATTGAGTATCAAAAGAACAACCATTCCTATATACATAGACATGATAACAGACCAAAATATTTCTGGATTAGTTTCATATAATCTAGGCCCTGGCTGAATACCAAAACCTAATAAAGCACCAAGCATAACTGCTGTAGTTCCGCTTCCAGGAATACCTAATGTGAGCAATGGTACAAAAGATCCTGAACATGCTGCATTATTTGCAGTTTCTGGAGCAGATAATCCTTGCACACTTCCTTTACCAAATTTTTCTTTTTCTTCACTTTTAACAAAATTTCTTTCCATTCCATAAGCTAAGAAAGACGCAATCGTAGCTCCAGCTCCAGGCAAAACTCCAATAATAAATCCTAATATAGAAGAACGTGGGATAGTTGCAGCCATCTGTTTTGTTTCTTCTTTGTTTACTTTAATGGATCCCAAGTCAGTTAGTGAAATTTGCTTTGCTGCTTTAGCAGGATCATTTCCTTTTATAATGATAGTTAAAGCTTCACTCATAGCAAATGTTGCCATTACTACCAATACGAAACTAATACCGTCTGACAAATTCATCGTATTAAAAGTAAACCTTGGAATATCAGATAAAGTATCTTGACCAACTGATGCCAACATTAAACCTAGAACACACATCATCATAGCTTTTAAAAAATTTCCTTTTGAAGAAAAAGCAGCAACAGCTGTTAAACCTAATATCATTAAACCAAAATAATCTGGTGATCTAAATGATAAACTTACTTTTGATAAACTTGGTGCAGCAAATAACAAAAATATTGCTGAGATCGTTCCTCCCGCAAAAGAGCTGTAAGCAGCTATAGCCAAAGCTTTGCCAGCCTTACCTTGTTGGGCCATTGGATAACCATCAAAAGATGTTGCGACAGTTCCAGGAACACCAGGTGCATTTATTAGAATAGAAGAAGTTGATCCACCAAATACAGCTCCATAATATACTCCAGCCATTAAAATCAAACCTGTTGCCGGGTCAAAGCCATAAGTGATTGGTATCATTAAAGCGATTGCCGTCATTGGGCCTAAACCAGGAAGCATTCCAATAATAGTTCCAGCAAAACATCCTATCATCACCATCATTAGGTTTTGAAAAGATAAAGCAGTTTTTAATCCAATAAGTATTCCTTCGATCATCCCATAATTCCTATATATTTTAATAATGGATCTCTAAGATAAACCGCTAAAACTCCGTGTAGGAGATACATAAAAATTGCAACAAAAGGAAAAGAAAAAATTAAAATATATTTCCATCTTCTCTCTCCCAAAAAATAATATGAAAGGACTAAAAAAAGTGAAGTTGATAAAAAGAATCCAACTTTAAGTATAGTTGCTCCGTAAACAATCATGGTGAGTACTAATAAGATTGTTTTTTTAAATTCTAAATATGTTGGATCTACCTCTATTGGTTTTTTATCAGGTAAAACAATCTTTAAACCAGAAAAAAACATTCCTGCATAACCTAAATAAATTGGAAAGGTTTTAGCATTAAAAGGGGCGCCTTCATCGAAGGCAAAAACTTGTATTTGATGAGCAGTATATAAATAGAATGCTGATAAAACGAAGAAGAGCAGCGAAATAATTTTAACTGAATTTATTTTCACTGCTCTTCCTAAAGGTTAATTAACTAGATAACACCTAGTTTTTTCATTAACTTCGTCATTTCTTTTGTTTGAGTTTTTAAGAAACTGTCAAATTTTTTACCTGGATTGTAAATATTTACCCAAGCATTTCTTTTTCTGACTGTTTCCCACTCTGGTGTCTTTTGAACATCGCCTAACATTTTAGCAATCTTCTTAACATCTCCACTTGACATGCTCTTAGGAGCAAAGAAACCTCTCCAGTTAACAAACTGAACATCGTATCCTTGTTCTTTTAAAGTTGGAACTTCAGGAGCATCGCCTACTCTGTTAGGAGCTGTAATACCAATAATTCTTACTTGGTCTCTAGCACCCATTACTTCTCCCAAGCCAGTTGAAAGAATTTGAGTTTCGCCTGATAAAAGTCCAGCTAATGCTTTACCTCCAGCATCGTAAGGCACGTAAACTACATTGTTAGGATTTGCACCAGCTTCTTGAAATGCAAGTGCACCAATTAAATGGTCCATGCTTCCTCTTACAGATCCACCAGCCATTTTAATTGACTTAGGATTTGCTTTGTAAGCATCCACTACATCTTTAAAGTTTTTATATGGTGAATTTTTAGCAACTGCGATTGCACCGTAGTCACCAATTACACCAGCAATTGGTTTAACATCTTTGTAAGATAATACACCAGAACCTTTAACGTATCCTTTGTGTCTAGTGATTGATCTTAATACTAAAGGTGTTGATTGAACTAATATAGTTCCTTCTGGCTTCGAATTAATTATGTAAGATAGAGCTTTTCCTCCACCACCACCTGACATATTTTCAAATGAAGCACTTTTTAAAAAACCAGCTTTAGTTAAAGCTTCTCCAGTTCCTCTAGCGGTTCCATCCCAACCACCGCCAGCTCCACCACCGATAATGAAATGTAACTTATCGATTGCAAAACTAGTTGATGAGATTGAAGTTAAAAGAACAGTAGCAAAAATTAAGCTAATTAATTTTTTCAAATTATTAAACATTTTTCTCTCCTGTTAATTAATTAATTAAAATCTTATTAAAAATGAACTCTAGGTTAGAGTCAACTATTCTTAATTAAAGAAAGTTCCTCTTATTCTTAACAATTCCCTGCTCAAATTGGTGTTTTCTTTAAATGGCTTTCTTCCATGAAGCCAAAAATAATTATTAGAAAATATAGTTGAACCAACTGGTAAAGGAAATTCGATTTTATTTTTGCTTTCTTCGAGACAATCTGAAAGTCTTTGTAAAAACAAGCCTTGATCCATATTTTTTGGCTCTGGGAATTGATCTATATAAGAGATTATAGGTTTGTTGTTCTTGTCTTTTTTAAATACAGGATGTTCAACTTTATAATCTATATTTTTACTTTTTGGTGATCCCCATGTGAAATTTTGTTGTCCTACAGGATTGCTGCTTAATTCGTTTAAATGTTCCCAGTCATCTAAATGTAGAATAACACTTTCACCCCCGGAAACTCCCTGTTCTTCCATTTTGGTCATGATTAACCAGTCTGTTTTTTCTTTTACATAAGTGCCATCAGTATGTAGATCTAAATTATTGTAAGCTTTTCTTAAATAAGAATCACTACTGTCTTGGTGTTTAACATAAAACCTAGCATAATATTTGCCAGTCATTGAATCAAAATTTGGGTTGCCAACTAGATAAGCTAGACCAGTTGAAAGTTTAACTAAGAAATCTTTATCAAATTTTTTATTATTAATTTCAGGCTCAATTATAGCTGTGCCAGATTCTCTATCATTTACTATCTTAACTAAAGATTTGCTAAGTTTGCCTTCAAAAACCTCATCTAAACTTTTAGCTAGAGTAAATCTTGAAAAAGGTTTGTACTCTAATGAAGTTATAGTATGTTTTTTAAAAGGAAAAATAAGCTTATCCAAGCTACTTTCTTTTAGTCCTATAACTTTTACTCTTTTGGACTTACTATGATCTTTAATTTCTAAACTCATACACTTGTTAAAACAGATAAAAGTATAGCAGAAACTATTGTTGGAACTACTAGATTTTTTTTAGTTACAATAAAGATAATGATGCAGATTACTAATACCGCTACTCTTATAAAAAGATATGACTCGGCAAGTACTCCTGCGGGAAATATAATCATTCTACCTAATAATGCTGCTAAAGTTGAATAGGCAACACAATTAAACCACTGAAATATCTTAGATTTTACACTTACTTTTTCTGAAGTTAGAGCTCCCATAAAACGAGAAATAAATGTTGCTAGCGAAGTGGCTATAATTGCTAGAATTATTATTTGACTACTTGCCATTTTTTTCTCCAAATAAAAAAGCGACTGTTCCACCAATTAAGCCTGCAAACAATAAAGCCCACTCTGTTGAAGCTAAATAAATTAGAGGGCCCAAAATTGTTCCTCCAATAACTGCAATAGATATGCTCAAGTTTTTCATTGCACCAATCATCATACAAAAGAAATAAACTGGATTAACAATTGCTAGACCAATTAGCATATCTTTATTTAAATAATCAGCCGAAAGATAACCTAGTACCGTCATTAAAATTGCAGTTGACCAAGTTCCAATACCTATTCCAATCCAAAAATCTATTCTGTGTTTTTTATCTATTTTTTTGTAACTGTCTTTAGCAATCAACCAAGATGTCACTGCTAAGAAATGACATGATAAATAATATTTCCATTTTGGTTGGGTTTTATGTTCTAGTAATGGAAATAAAGAAACTGTCATTGGATAAAGTCTAAAATTTACTAACCATACCGCTATAAATATATTCACTATTGAGGCACCAACGAGTAATGACTCCGCCATTACCAATTGACCAGGTAATGCATAAGTAAATAAACTTGAGGCAGCACTTTGTTGTAAATTAAAACCAGCATCTTTTAATAATGCGCCTAACGCAATAAAACATGCTGCTAATGGGATAGCGGGACTTTTAGAACCTTTAAGAGATTTTAAACCTTGGAAAAAAACATTAGAATTTATCATCCACCGAGGAATAGTCTTCCTACGTCTGGATTTTTTAAAAGATCATCACCTTTTCCAGCTATTGCAGTTTGGCCTGAAACTAAAACATACCCGATATCAGCAAACTCTAAACCTTTTTTTGCATTCTGCTCTACTAAGATTATTGTTTTCTTTTCATTTTTTTGAAGATCTTCTAAAATTTCGAAAACCATGCTTATATATTTAGGTTCTAAACCAATAGAAGGTTCATCCACTAATAAAACTGAAGGTTTCATAACTAATGCTCTAGAGATTTCTAATAATCTTCTCTCACCGCCTGATAAAACTTTTGCAGGTTGATTTCTTCTATTTCTTAATCTTTCATATTTTTTAAAAATTCTCTCCGCTTCTTCATAAGCTTCATCCTGTTTATCTTTAATGTACCCACCCATTAAAAGATTTTCTTCCACTGTCATATCTGGAAACACTGAGTTGTCTTGCAAGATATAAGCAATACCTACTTTGCTTAATTTTTGTGCTGGAGTTAATTTTGTAATTTCATTCCCTTCTAATTCAATTTTTCCATCAAAAATATTTGTGAAACCGTAAATAGAATGAAGTATTGTAGATTTTCCTGCACCGTTAGGTCCTATTAAACACAACGACTGTGCCTTACTAACTGTTAAATCAAAATTGTGAAGTATCTCCATTTTTCCATAACCAGCGTTTAGACCTCTAATAGTTAGGTGAACATTGTTTGGAGATAATTTATTAAGCTCTTCTAAACCGGGCGCTTTACCTAAAACATCATATTGATTGGCCATTACTGAGCTCCTAAATAAGCATCAACTACTCGCTTATCATTTTTAATTTGATCAGGTGAACCTTCAGCTAACATTTTTCCATGTGCTAAACAGAAAATTTTTTGAGCTAAACTCATAATCACTCTCATGTTATGTTCAATAACTAATAAAGTTATTCCATAATCTTTATTAACTTTAATCAATCTATCAATAATTCCGTTTATTAAAGTTGGATTAATTCCAGCAGTTGGCTCATCTAATAAAAGCATTTTTGGCTCGTTCATTAAAGCCATCGCTAATTCTAATAATTTTTGTTGTCCAAATGATAGGTCGCCTGCTCTTAAATTTCTCTTTTGATAAAGTCCTACAAAATTTAAAATATTTTCTGCTTTTTCAGTAAGCTCTGTAGGTATTTTTGCAAATATAAATCCCGAGTCACTAGCCTTATGGCTAATTAACATATTTTCTACGCAATTAAGTTTAGAATAAATTCTTGTTTGC
Source organism: uncultured Pelagibacteraceae bacterium (assembly GCA_902519635.1). Next base: position 52,995 of record CABYKW010000001.1, on the reverse strand, counting down.
TGAAATGTTCTTAATAATCCCAGTTTAGCTACTGCAGGAACAGGCATTTCTGAAACCTCTGTGTTATCAAAAACAATAGATCCTTTATCTATTGGATGTGTTCCTACAATAGAATTAAATAAAGTAGTTTTGCCTGAACCATTAGGTCCAATTAAACCAACAATTGATCCTTGTTCTACTGAAACAGAAATATCTACGTTGGCTTTCACTCCTCCAAAAGATTTACTTACACTTTTTACTTCTAGAATACTCATTTTAATTCCACCTGTGCTTTACGATCTTTTTCATCAATAACTTCACCAAATCTTTCAGGGTATTTTTCTCTTAACCAACCCATTAATCCTTCCGGGAAATAAACCACGATCACAACGATTAAAACTCCTAGCGCAACATATTGCCAACCCAATATAAAAGTCCAAAGACCTTCTTTAAAGAAATGGAATAAAGTTGCGCCAATAATTGGTCCCCACAAAGTTCCTTTTCCACCAAGTATTGCCATTAAGACCATAAACACTCCCATCTCTCTTCCATCAAATGCAACATCCGTTGAATCTATATATCCAATTAATCCACCCATAATTCCACCAGCTAGACCACAGAAAAACGCTGATACCATCCAACCAACAATTTTATATTTCATTGTTTGAATGCCCATAGCTTCTGCTTTGTCCTCGTTATCTCTTATCGCATTTAAAATTAATCTAAATCTAGAGACGTAAATATATTTCACAAAAACAAATGCTAGAACTAATACTAAAAAACTTAAGAAGTAAAAAAATTGTCCTCTTGCTTCAGGATCAACTATTTCTGCTGGAAAAGGTGGTGTAGTGAAGCCTTGACCTGCTCCAATAATTTCTATCCCTCCAGCGATTTCACCTGCTGCAATTCCTAAACCTAAAGTACAAATCGCAAAGTAATGACCTCTTAAACCTAAAATAGCATAACCTATAGCGCCTGCAACAATGGTAGGTATAATGGCTGCAACTAATAAACCAACACCTATTCCTTGAAAATATTGTGCCGTAGTATGCACGAATGTTTTTTCTCCACCGCTTTCCGTCCATTCTGCTAATGGAAAAAACATGCCTACTTGAACTGATGCAGTTAGGTACATTCCAAGACCATAGAAAAGAATATTTCCAAAACTATTGTAGCCCATTTCTCCGCCTTGTAAATTCCAAGTCATCGCCAGAACGATTAAGACACAAAGGTATGTAAGCTGAACTTTAAAAGCAGAGAATAAAAAAGGTGCAGCTAAACCTAAGATAATTAAACCAGAATATAATATTAAATCTTTTTGTTTCATCTTAAAACTCTATTATTTTTTTAGAACCATCTTTCATAACAAATTCAGCTTTTTTTTTTGAAATTAAATTTACAGATTCAAAGCCATCAACTTCATTTATAAAAGCATTTAATTTCTTTCTTGCGCCTTTGCTCATCTTCATACCTGGAGCATTAGGGCCTACATCTATAATTAATTCAGCTCCGCTAGCAAAAGCCTTAACGTAAGTAGTTATAACTCTGCATTTTCCTAACATGGCTTCAGTTACCCAAATAGGCTTATCTATATTTAAACTTTTTAGTAAATCTGAAAATTCATCTACCCAAAATTCTCTGTCACAATTTCCCTCTGGAGGAGTTATGTGATGTATAGCAGCTATATCAAAATGGTCTTTAATTTTTGGTAAAGTAGACCTCCACCATGATTTATTTTCAGGAAACATTCCAGCAGCACCAGCCATTACAATGACAGAGTCTTTTTGCTTTGACTTTATTAATTCTGAAGAAAAATTAAAAATTTCAACAAAATCATCTCTTTTGCCACTAAAAAACATTTTATACTCAGGCTCATTCATTATTTGCCAATGTTTAATTGGCTTAGTTAATCCTGGCATATCGTTTTTTCCATCGCCATCATAGCGATCCACTAATTTAGTAAGAAAAATTTTATAATTTTCCATTGAACAAGGTTTGCTCAAATATTTTGTAAACTTTCTTCCAAATGGGCTGTTTGCCCTTCTTCTTTTGCATGATTTCTGCTCCCAATTAGCATGAGGCCAGATAGTTGCTAAAGTTTTTTGATTATGCTCTTGTGCATAAACAACATATTTATCTGCTTCTTCCCAAGAAAAAACTCCTTGTTCTCTTTCAATTCCATTCCAAATAAAAGGGCCAGGATGAGGTCTTACCCACTTACCATCTTTACCTCGCATTCTATCGTCACGCATTTCTGTCAAATCTCCAAATCTAGTCTCTGCATTTGCTGAAAAGCTTAAAATTGAAACAATAAAGATAACTAATAATTTCTTCATTTTAAATACTCTCTTTTTTTTGATAATTTAAATCTTCTGTATACCAAGATGAAAACTAGCAGCATAAACACTGCACCAATTCTAAATTCTGTTCCTAAAATATAATCTGCAAACTCTTCAAATAATCCTAATCCCATTCCTGAAATAGCTACAGCTGGTAAATTACCAAGACCTGCTACAATAACTATCATAAAAGATCTAACTGTGTAAGGAAGTCCTACATAAGGATGAAGGGTAAGAGTAATTGAAATTAGAGCTCCCGCAATCCCACATAACGCAGCATTAATCCCAAAAGTTGCAGCATAAACTTTTTCTGTGTCTACTCCTAAAATTTTTGCAGCTCTAGCATTTTGGGCCGTAGCTCTTATAGCTCGTCCTAGTCTAGATTTTTTCATATAAACAACCAAAGCTATTGCATATAAAACGCTTATAAAAGCAGAGAATATTTTTGAATTAGGCAGGGTAACTGAATTATCAAATAACATTGTTGTTCCATATTCAGACTGTGCAACAACTACATCTGCACCAAAAATAAAATTCATTAACTGTTGAAATACAATAGCGATACCGAAAGTTGCTAAAATTGAAATAAATAAATCTCGATCCACAACTTTATTAATCACTAATTTATAAAGTGCCCAGCCAACGAAATACATTATAATTGGAGAAACAATAACTCCCCAAGCTGGATGAATTCCAGCAAGATACATAGTGTATGCAATATAACCTCCGAGTATTACTAAATCACCTTGTGCAATATTGATTATATTCATAACCCCCCACTGAAGAGCCATTCCGTAGGCAATAAGTGCAAATAAAATCCCTAGAAGAATTCCGTCCAATGATGCTTGGACCATTAACATTGGAGCTTTAAAAATTAGAAAGTCCATAAAATTTCAAAATTTATAAAAGAAAAGCCCCTAGAAAACTAGGGGCTTTTTCAAATTATTTATAGGCTATTAACTTCTTTCTGACCACTTAGGGATTGGGTGGTAGAATTTGTCAGATGCCCATTTAGTTGGAGCAACAACTTTATTCTCACACACATCACCTTTACATCTTACTTGGAACAAGATCATTGGCTTAGCAGTATTTTGACCACCAGGACCAAATTTAATGTTTCCATAGAAAGTTTGCATTTCAGTAGTTTTTAAAGCATCTCTTACTTTGTCTCTATCAAAAGAATTTGCTCTTTCGAATGCATCTTTAAATACTAGCAAAGCAGCAGATGATTCAGCTGATTGGTAAGGTGGAGCATAACCAAACTCTTTTTTAAAGTCTTTGTCATACTTTTTACCTGAACCAAAAAACTTATCTTTATAGCTTAAGTTTTTGTGCCACTGAGAAGCGCACAGTGCGTATTCTGATTTCTTTCCATGTTGTTTTGAAAGTTTTGCAGCATCACAATGTGTCATCGCTAACATAGGAACGTCAACTTTCATTTCAGAAATTTGTCTGATTGCAGTTAGTGCTCCTTTTGTGTGACCTGATACAACAAGTACATCTGGCTTAACAGCTTTTACTTTAGCCAATGTAGCTGCCATATCGTTAAGTTCTTTTGGTAGTTTGTCATCGATAATGATCTCAGATCCAGTTCTTTTTGCTGCATCTAAAATTCCAAGTCTCACGTCTTGGGAGAAAGCATCTTGTTCAAACGCTTGAGCAATTTTTACTCCTTTACCGCCGTTTTTTTCTACCGCTAAATCAATAGCTACTTCAAGGTATTGGTTAGCTGGTGATAACACCGCGAACAAATATTTATATCCTTTTGTAAATAAAGATCTAGATGCACCATTTGCTTCCACCATAGGAATTTTATATTTCTCGGTTACTGGTGCAATGGCTTTCGTTAAACCTGAACTGTATGGTCCAAGCATGTAATGAACGCCATCTTGTTTAATTAGTCTTTCAGCTAACTGAGCAGCTCTTTTAGGATTTGATTCATCATCATAATAGATGATTTCAAATTTATAGCTTTTTCCTCCAACTTTTACACCACCCATTTTGTTAATTCTTTCAACGGCCATGTTGTAACCGTTTTGAGTGTGTACTCCATTAGAAGAATATTTTCCTGTAAGAGATATTGCTGAACCTAACACAATGTATTCACCTTCAACTTTTGCAAAAGATGAAGAGATACTTGCTAATGTTAAAGTTATAGCTGAAATAAATATAGTAAATAGTTTTACTAGTTTATTCATTAGTTCCCCTTTGTTAATTAATTAATTAATTTCAAATATTTAAACAAGAAATGAGGATGAAAACAACAGTAAGAATAAATTAAAAACTTTGTGTCACAGCAATATAAATTGCTATAATAATTAATACACACGCAGAGATTGTATTTAAAAATTTTGGGTTGTCTTTAAACCATAAAGATACTTTGTTTGCCGCAAACGCATAGATCATTAAAGTTAAAAAATCTAAACATATGTAAGTAATTATTAATATTAAAAATTGAGCAGTATAATTTAAAGTAAAATCAATAAACGATGTGAATATTGTTCCAAAAAATATTATTGATTTTGGACTTAATCCTGCAACCAAAAAACCGTCTCTATAAAAAGAAAAAACAGACTTAAGACTCTTGCTTCTTGAGTTAATCATTTTAATCCTTGATGTGTAAGTATCATAAGCTAAATAGATGATATATAAAATTCCAGCCCATTTTAGCGTTTGAAGGATGTCCGGATTGTCACTCAAAAAAGTTCCAATGAAAAAAACTACCAAAATTCCTTGGCATAAATTCGCTGATATATCTCCAAAGGCAGTCCATATAGACTTTTTAATTCCATAATTTAAAGTATGAGAAACGATTACAACACGCGGCGGACCTGGAGTAATAAACAAAAATAAAATTATTTGTATAAAAATTAAAAAATCTGTTGGAAACATTTTAAAAGCGATTATATAGAAACTGATGAAAAAAAGAAGTTTAATTCCACAAACAAAAGTTAAAAATCCAGAGCCAAAAGAAAAAGATGATAATTGGGTTATCTGGGCTGCATGGGCAGATCGTATTACCTTTGAAGAGATAAGAGAAAAAACAGGAAAAACAGAATCAGATGTAATTAAATTAATGAGAAAAAATTTAAAGCCAGGTTCATTTAGGCTTTGGAGAAAAAGAGTTCACAACACTAGTATAAAGCATAGAAAAAAATTTAAACTTGGGCGAAAAAAGCTCAGGGAAAAAATTAAAATTACTGATATATATTAACTATGAAAAAAGTCACAATGTACACTGGAGATCCTTGCTCATTTTGTGAAGCAGCCAAGGCTTTATTGAAAACCAAAAATGTAGAAATTCAGGAACTAGATATATGGAAAGATCCTGCTAAGGCAAAAGAAATGTTGCAAAGAACAAATGGTGCAAGAACTATTCCTCAAATATTTATAGGTGATCATTATATTGGAGGAAACGATAGACTCCAAGAAGCTAATAGAACCGGTGAATTAGATAAACTTTTAAAATCATAATGAGAAGAAGCTTTTTAAAAGTTTTAGGTTTGTCACTGATTTCCTCTTTATTATTACCCTTCAGCTTTATCTCGGCAGCAACAAAAAAACTTTTTAATAAAGATTTAACTGACGAACAAAAGAATATTATGTTTAATGAGGGAACGGAAAAACCTTTTTCAAGTGAATTAAATAAGGAGAAAAGAGATGGTTTTTATCATTGTGCAAATTGTGGGGCTAAATTGTTTGCTTCCACATCTAAGTTTGATAGCGGAACAGGATGGCCGTCTTTTTCGGAAGCCTTACCAGGAGCTTTTAAAACAAAAGTTGATCGTAAATTTGGAATGGTAAGAACTGAGTATCATTGTGCCAAGTGTGGAGTCCACCATGGCCATGTTTTTAATGATGGGCCAAGCGCAACTGGAAAAAGATTTTGCAACAATGGTCTTTGCTTAATTTTCAAACCTTCAAATTAATATCTTTTAAAGTTGGCATTGAGTCACCTGCGCCTAATTTTGTAGTAGAAAGTCCGGCAACTTTGTTGGCTATTTCTAAACACTCTTTTATTTTTTTTCCTTTTAGTAATGCAAACGAAAATCCTCCGTTAAATGCATCTCCTGCTCCCGTAGTATCTACTGCTTTATCTGCAGTTGCTTTCAAGTAAATTTCTTCCTTACCGTCTGAATAAAATAATCCTTTTTCACCTAAAGTAATTATGACTTTTTTAATTCCCATATCTATTAGTTTTTTTGCGCTAACTCTTGCATCACTTTCATCGTTGATTTTGACTCCAGTATAAAACTCCGCTTCAGTTTCATTAGGGGTAAAGTAATCAACCAACTTAAAAAAATCACTGCTTAGTTCACATGCTGGTGCAGGATTTAATATATTTATTAGGCCAAATTCTTTTGCAGCTTTCAAGCAGTACAAAGTAACCTCTATTGGGATTTCCAATTGTGTTAAAAATATTTTTGATTGTTTAATTAAATTTATATCAATTTCCTTAGTAGTTAAACTTGAAGGAGCTCCTCTAACAACAGTAATGGCATTTTTTCCTGTATTTCTATCTACATGAATACCAGCAACACCAGTTTTGTGCTTATTAGAAATAATTATATTTGAAGTATCTATATTGTCTTTTTTAAGTTTATCTATTGCAAGCCTGCCATAATCATCATTGCCTAACTTAGAAATAAAATTTACTTTTCCTCCCAACCTTGAAATTGCTATAGCTTGATTGCATCCTTTTCCTCCAGGCCCAATATTATAGCTATCACCCAAAATTGTTTCCCCAGAGCTTGGAATTTTATTTCCTGAAAAACTGATATCGGCAACAAATATCCCAAGAACAGTTATATCGTTCATTAACCTAGACTAGTAAGGAAAGGAAACATTGTCAAAATATAATAACTAATAACTTGAATTTGATTAGTCGCGATTAGAATTCCAGTTATTAATAATATAGCTCCACCAGTTTTGGTTATTCTATTATAATATTTTCCAAAACCCTTTTTAGAAATTAAAAAACTATTCATATAATAACCAGATAAAATAAAAGGAATAGCTAATCCTAAAGAATAAAAAGAAAGCAAAAGAATTCCTTTGCTTATAGATGCGTCAGTGGCTGATAAAGCTAAAATAGAACCTAGAATTGGACCAATACATGGAGTCCAACCAAAAGCAAAAGCTGCTCCTACTACAAAAGGAAATATATAATTATCCCTATATCCTATTGTATCTATTCGCTTTTCTTGATTTAAGAGTTGAAAATTTAAAATACCTAACATTTGCAAAGAAAAAAGAATAATTATTACTCCTGCTGCTATTCTTAACTCGTTAGATAAAAATAATAAAATATTTCCAACTGCAGATGCTGTAGCACCAAGTGTTATAAATACTAATGAAAATCCTAAAGAAAATAAAATCGTTTTATACAAGACAACTTTTTTATCTTGATCTATTTCATTTAAATTTTTACCAGTTATATAAGAGATATATCCTGGGATAATGGGTAATACACAAGGTGTCAAAAAACTTATAAACCCAGCACCAAAAGCAAAAACTAGCTTAATAATCATACTCTCTTTATATTTGCCTTTGATATCTCTCGCAATTACAATATTGGCTCATGATAATTAAATACATAGGCTTTTTATTTACTCTTTTATGGTCTTATACTTTTATTAAATCTCAAAGTATTTTTAAAAAAGGATCTGGTTTGTTAATTACATTATTTGTTTCAAATATCTCTTGGTTAACATTTATTGCTGCTTGCTTTTATGGGTTAAAGAATTTTTCATTTTATCAAACATTGCTTGGAATTGTAGTAAGTATAATTTTGGTTCACTTAGCATTCGCAAGATTAAGTCTTTATATTAATTCGAAATTTAGTGATAAGAGATATTTAATAATGATTAAAACAGCTATTGAATATTTGATTATTTCAATTTTCGCCTATTATATTTTTTTCTAATTAGTTAAAATAGTTGAAAGAGTATTAAAATTTTTATCTATGATAACAATTTCACCAGATCTTGGTACTACATCTGTTATTGCTGTAATTATTACATAATGAGTTACTAGTACTAAGTTGCCCCCATTCCCATTCCATTTTTGAATATAATCTCTCAGTTCTTTAATTTGGTTCTTTGCATTTTTGTCATGGGGCGGCTGAAAAGTGGAATTGAGCGCTGGAAATTCTTTGTAATTTTTAAATGCATATTTAGCAGTGTCTTTACATCTGCACCATTGACTGCTTAAGACTTGATCAATTTTAATTTGGTTTATTTTAAATAATTTTCCAATTTTTTTCGATTGTTTTATTCCTTCTTTGCTAAGATTTCTCTGAGTCTTACAATCCTTAAGTTTAAACCCTGGGGGATCTCCAAATCCTGGTGCTTTTGAGTGCCTAATTAAAATAATCTTGTTTCCATCTTTTGCAGGTTTCCAATTTGCTTGAAGTTGGCTAATGTTAAAAAATAAAAAAAGAAAGGTTATAAAAAGTAGATGGGGAACATTTTTTCTTATCATGGCGGATGAAAGGAAAGTCTTACAAATTTATGTTGCCTTGGTCTAGTGGACATGGCAAAATAAATTTTAATCCTTTACCTAGTTGAATTCAAAACACTTATTAAGTGAGTGAATAACTTTTCAACTTTTAGGTTTAAAAACTAGGCACACGCCATTGTTGCAATAACGTTTTCCTGTAGGTTTAGGTCCATCATCAAAAATATGACCGTGATGTCCGCCACATTTTTTACAATGATACTCAGTTCTTGGATAACCAATAATCATATCAGTTTTTTCCTCAAAAACATTAGGAACAGATTCGAAAAATGATGGCCAACCTGATCCGCTTTCATACTTTGTTTTCGACTCAAAAAGTTTTGTTCCACAACCCACGCAATGATAACTGCCCTCTCTTTTTTCATTATTAAGAGCACTCGAGCCTGGAGATTCTGTACCCTCTTGTTTTAAAATATAATTTTGTTCAGGAGTTAAATTAGGATCCCAATTTTTTTTACTCATCTTTTACTTCTTGATCAACACCATACGGCCTAAAATTTCCTTGGTTTCCACTTTTAACCGCTTTTGCAGGAACACCTACCATAGTAGTGTTTTCTTCTACATCTTTAACTACAACAGCGTTAGCAGCAATTCTAGATCCGTCTCCAACTTTAACTGGCCCAATAATTTGAGCACCAGATCCAATTACTACCTTGTTTCCAATCGTAGGGTGTCTTTTTTCATTTCTTTGCCTTTCACTATCTACACTTGGAGAGATACCTCCAAGGGTGACAGCATGATAAATAGTAACATCGTTTCCAATTTCAGAAGTTTCACCAATCACAACACCCATGCCATGATCAATAAATAAATTTTTTCCAATTTTTGCTCCTGGATGAATTTCAATGCCAGTAAAAAATCTACTTGTTTGAGAAATTATTCTTGCGATTAAATCAAATCCAGCCACATGAAAAAAGTTTGCTATTTGATGTAAAAAAATAGCTTTTACTCCTGGGTAAGTCAAAACTATACTTAATGTTGATTTAGCCGCAGGGTCTCTTTCTTTTATAGATTTAATAAAATCATTCATATCTAATGAATATATATAGTGCCTACTTGAAAAATTTAAAGAATTAAATATACAATTACATATGAGTAATTCTTTCCATTTAGCCCTCCCTGCTGGAGATATTGAAAAAACAGAAAAGTTTTATACGGATATCTTGGGATGTAAAACTGGGAACAGGGAAAAAGGTAAATGGGTTGATATAGATTTTTGGGGAAACGAGTTAACTCTTCATCAAACTAAAATGAAATTACCTAGAGAAAGACACGATGTTGATATGGGAAATGTCCCAGTTCCTCATTTTGGAGTTCATTTGAAAAAAGAAGTTTATGAACAAATTAAGTCAAATCTGAAATCACAAAATATAAATTATATTGATAAGCCTTATACTAGATTTAAAGGTACAAAATTTGAGCAAAGTACATTTTTTATTGAAGATCCTAACGGAAATGTTTTAGAGCTTAAAACATTCGATTAAAATTGCAACTTTTCCACTATTTGCAAGTGAGATTATCTTGACGTATCATTACCTTCTATTAAAAATAAACAATCTATGAAATCAAAAACAAAAGTAGTGGTAGTTGGCGGTGGTGTTGTAGGGGTAAGTGTACTTTATCACTTAGCCAAGAAAGGTTGGTCAGACGTAGCGTTAGTCGAAAGAAAAGAATTAACTTCAGGATCAACTTGGCATGCTGCAGGATTATTGCCTTTATTTAATATGAGCTATTCAGTTGGACAACTTCATAGATATGCAGTTCAACTTTACAAATCTTTAGAAAAAGAAACTGGTAAAAATGTAGGATTTAGTGTTGTATCAAATATTCGCTTAGCTCAAACTCAAGACAGAATGGACGAGTATCATCAATACGCTGGGGTAGCTAAAACTATAGGAGTGGATGTAAAATTTTTAAAACCCGAAGATGTAAAAGAAATTTGGCCTTTAATTAATATTGAAGGATTAGTCGGAGCAATACAACATCCTGAAGATGGCTATATTCAACCAGCAGATTTAACTCAAGCACTAGCTACTGGAGCAAGAAACTATGGTGCTGAAATTTATAGAAACACAACTGTTACAGCAATTAAACAAACAAAAGATGGTTGGGTAGTTAACACTGATAAAGGAGATATAGAGTGTGAACATGTAGTCTCTTGTAGTGGGAATTTCGCTAGACAAACAGGACGTATGGTTGGTTTGGAAATTCCTGTTATTCCAGTTGAACATCAATATATTGTTACTGAACCTCATCCAGAAATTCAAAAAAGAAGAAAAGAAGGCAAGCCTGAAATGGGAGTCCTTAGAGATAGTGATAACTCTTGGTACATGAGGGAGGAAGCCGGAGGATTATTACTCGGACCTTATGAAAAAGGTGCTCCATGTTGTTATGTTGATGGTCCTTCAAAAGATAGTGAATATGAATTATTCCAAGAAGATTTAGATAGATTGGCTCCACACATTGAGGGAGCAATTAAAAGAGTACCAGCCTTTGGAGAAGTCGGAGTAAAAAAAGTTTATAACGGTGCTATCGCTTACTCACCAGATGGAAATCCAATAGTTGGTCCTGCATGGGGATTAAAAAATTTTTGGATTAATGAAGGTCATAGTTTTGGAATAACAGCCGCAGGAGGTGCGGGTTGGCAATTAGCAGAATGGATTATAGATGGTGAGCCAACAATAGATATGCTTGGAGTAGAGCCAAGAAGATATGGTTCCTATGCAACTAAGTCTTATTTAAAGGCTAAAAATGAAGAAGCATATGCGAATGTATTTACAGTTCATTATCCTGATGAAGAAAGAGAGGCAGGTCGACCTTTAAGACAAGCTCCTTGTTATGATCGTTTAAAAAAATTAGGAGCAGTTTTTGGAGCAAAATTTGGTTGGGAAAGAGCAAACTTCTTTGCAAAAGAAGGGGAGAAACAAGAAGATGATTGGTCATTTAGAAGATCTAATTGGTTTAAAAATGTTGAGAGTGAATGTAAAAATGTAAAAGAAAATGTTGGGCTTCTAGATATGACTGCATTTGGAAAATGTAGAATTAAAGGCCCAGGAGCTGAAGAATTTTTAGATAAGCTTGTTGCTAATAAACTTCCTAAAAAAATTGGAAGAATTAATCTTTGCCACGCCTTAAATACTAAAGGCGGTGTTCATTCAGAATTTACTATTATGAGAGAGGCTGAAGATAGTTTTTATCTGGTTTCTGCTGGAGCATTTCAAAGACTTGATCACGACTGGATACATAAATGGATGCCAAAAGATGGGACGGTTCAATACGAAAATTTAACAAATAGTATGGGAGTTTTAGTAGTATCTGGCCCTAAAGCTAGACAACTTATGCAAAAAGTTTCTAGATCTGACTTTTCTAATGAAAGATTTAAATGGTTAAGCGCACAAAACATCAATATAGGTTTAGCCCCATGCAGCGCAATGAGAGTAAACTTTGTAGGAGAATTAGGTTGGGAACTTCATCATCCTATTGAATATCAAAATCATATCTTTGATCAGTTAATGGAAGCAGGAAAAGAATTTGGATTAAAACCTTATGGTATTAGAGCCATGAATAGTTTGAGAGTAGAAAAGTCTTATAAATTGGTAGGAACTGAATTATCAATTGAATACTCACCTTATGAATCAGGACTAGATAGATTTGTTCACCCAAATAAAGGAGATTTTATAGGACGTGCGGCATTAGACAAATGGAGAGCAAAAGGCTTTTCAAATAAATTAGTTACAATGGAAATACATGGAGTAACTGATGCTGATGTTTTAGGAAATAATCCTATATATGATAATGGTTCTGTTGTTGGCAGGGCCACAAGTGGAGATTTTGGCTTTAGAGTAAATAAATCAATTGCTTTAGGAATGGTAAAACCAGAATTAGCTAAAGTTGGTCAAAAATTAAAAATAGATATTCTAGGTAAAATGCATGAAGCTTCTATAGTAGAAGAGTCTCCATATGATGCTGAAAATAAATTAATTAGAGCTTAGATGAAAATTTTAGTAGCTGTTAAAAGAGTTATTGATTACAACGTTCAAATCAGAGTTAAAGAAGATGGCTCTGGCGTTCATACTGATAATGTAAAAATGTCAACTAATCCTCCTGACGATAATGCAGTAGAGGAGTCGGTTAAACTTAAAGAGTCTGGAAAAGTTAAAGAAGTAGTCGCTATTTCAATTGGAGAAGACAAAGCTCAAGAAAGTATTAGAAAAGCATTAGCTATAGGAGCTGATAAGGGTATTCATGTTAAAGCTGACAGCTATATAGAGCCTTTAGGCATAGCAAAAATATTAAAAAAAATTGTAGAAAAAGAAAAACCCGAGATGGTTTTTTTAGGTAAGCAGGCAATTGATGATGATTGTAATCAAACAGGTCAAATGTTAGCTGCAATGCTTAACTGGCCTCAAGCTACTTTTACCTCTAAAGTAAATTTAAAAGAGAAGTCTGTTGAAATAGTTAGAGAAATTGATGAAGGGTTAGAAACGATTGAAGTGAACTTACCAGCTGTTGTATCTTGTGATTTAAGACTAAACGAACCAAGATTTGCATCTTTACCAAATATAATGAAGGCAAAAAAGAAACCAATGGAACAAATAAATGCAAAAGATTTAGGAATAGATCTTACGAATAGAATTCAGCAAATAAAAGTTGAAGAACCGCCTAAAAGAAAAGCTGGAATTAAAGTTGCAAACGTTGCTGAGTTAGTAAGTAAACTTAAAAATGAGGCTAAAGTATTATAATGTCAGTATTATTAATTGCAGAGCATGATAATTCAAAATTAAAACCATTTACCCTAAATGCTATTACAGCTGCATCAAAAATTGATGGTGATGTTCATGTTTTAGTAGCTGGGGCAAATTGTGAAAATGTTACTAAAGAAGCGGCGAGTGTTCCGCTTGTTAAAAAAGTTTTATTGTGTGACTCGCCAAATTATCAAAATTATTTGCCTGAAAATTTAGCACCTTTAGTAACAAAGACTGCAGAAAAATATGATCACATTGTAGCATCTGCAAACACGTTTGGAAAAAATTTTATGCCAAGAGTAGCTGCTGCGTTAGATATTTCACAAGTCAGTGACATTATTAAAGTATCAAGTCCCGATACTTTTATTAGACCTATTTATGCTGGAAATGCTTTTGCCACAGTTAAAAGTAATGACAAAAAGAAGTGTATAACTATAAGACCAACTTCTTTTGACCCTGCCGAAAAAACTGGTGGTTCTGCGCAAGTTGAAAAGATTGAAGCTGTTGATGTACCGAATACATCAAAATTTATTAAAAGAGAGGAAACAAAATCTGAAAGGCCTGAGCTTGGTACAGCGAGAATAGTTGTTTCAGGTGGTAGGGGTTTAGAAAGTGGAGAAAATTTTAAATTAATTACAGATATCGCCGACAAGCTTAATGCTGCTGTTGGTGCATCACGAGCGGCTGTCGATGCAGGTTACATAAGTAACGATCATCAAGTTGGACAAACAGGTAAAGTTGTAGTTCCTGATTTATATATTGCTGTAGGAATCTCTGGAGCAATTCAACACTTAGCTGGTATGAAAGAGAGCAAAATAATTGTCGCAATTAACAAAGATGGTGAAGCTCCGATTTTTAGTGTTGCAGACTATGGTTTAGAAGCAGATTTATTTAAAGCTCTTCCTGAGTTTTTAGCTGAGTTGAACAAACTGAATACTATCCAAAAATAATTAGTTTGATATAGTCATTTCATGGCAAGAGAAGCAATGGAATATGATGTGGTTATTGTTGGTGCAGGACCAGCAGGTTTAACTACTGCAATAAAACTTAAACAACTCGATCCAAATTTAAATGTCTGTATTCTTGAAAAAGGATCAGAAGTTGGAGCTCACATATTAAGTGGAAATGTTTTTGAAACAAAAGCTCTCGATGAGTTGTTGCCTAATTGGAAGAGTGAAGGAGCGCCAGTAAAAACAAAAGTTTCGAAAGAAAAATTTTTATTCTTAGGAAAAAATTCTTCTCTAAGTTGGCCAACTTGGCTTTTACCTGCCGTACAAAAAAATCACAAAAATTATATCGTCAGTCTTGCTAATCTTTGCCGTTGGTTGGCCGAACAAGCTGAAAAACTAGGTGTTGAAATATTTCCTGGGTTTCCTGCAAGTGAAGTTCTTTATAATGAAGATGGATCTATAAAAGGTGTAGCTACTCTAGATATGGGTTTAGATAAAGAGGGTAACAAAAAAGATACTTACCAGGAGGGAATGGAATTACACGCAAAAGTAACAGTTTTCTCAGAGGGATGTAGAGGTCATTTAGGTAAACAATTAATTAAAAAATTTAATTTAGACGATGGTAAAAACCCTCAGCAATATGGAATAGGACTCAAAGAAATTTGGGAAGTAAGCGAACAACAACATCAAGAAGGTCTAGTTATGCATACAGCAGGGTGGCCACTTGATAACAAAACTTATGGTGGAAGCTTTATATATCACGCTGAAAATAGACAAATATATCTTGGATATGTAATTGGTTTAGATTATCAAAATCCGCACCTTTCTCCCTTTGATGAGTTTCAAAGGTTTAAAACACACCCGTCAATAAGAAAAATGTTTGAGGGTGGAAAAAGAATTTCTTTTGGAGCAAGAGCTTTAATTGAAGGTGGAATTCAAAGTTTACCTAAAATGTATATGCCAGGAGGATTATTAATAGGTTGTGATGCAGGAACTTTAAATATGCCTAAAATTAAAGGTTCTCATACTGCTATGAAGAGTGGAATTATTGCGGCAGAAACTATTATTGAGAATATTAAAAACAAAAAAGATTTATCAATTTATGAAGAAAAATTTAAAGAAAGTTGGGTTTATAAAGAGCTTCATGCTGCTAGAAATGTAAAACCTAGTTTTAGTTGGGGTTTAATATTAGGTATTATTTTTACAGGAATCGATCAAATCTTATTTAGAGGAAAACTTCCTTTCACTTTGAAACATAAACATGCAGATCATGAAGCTTTAAAACCAGCAAGTCAGATGCCCAAAATTGAATATCCAAAACCAGACGGCAAGCTAACATTCGATAAAACTAGTTCTGTTTATTTGACAGGAACTAATCATACTGAAAACCAACCTGTCCATTTAAGGTTAAAAGATCCTAATCTACCTATTAATTACACTTTAAAAGAGTACGACGAACCTGCTCAGAAGTATTGTCCAGTAGGTGTGTATGAAGTTCAAC
This sequence comes from uncultured Pelagibacteraceae bacterium, assembly GCA_902519635.1. Next base: position 36,962 of record CABYKW010000001.1, on the reverse strand, counting down.
AGGAGAAGTTTGTTATTAATTCACAAAATTGTATCCACTGTAAGACCTGTGATATCAAAGAACCCTCTCAAAATATCACTTGGGTTGCACCCGAGGGTGGAGGCGGACCTAAATACGGTAACATGTAAAAAGACTATTGCTTTTGTCTGTGAGAAAGCATAATGGCTTTCCACCATGTATAAAATTATAAAAAATTCTTGGGCTCTCTTTACTGGCTTTGCAGTAATTATGATTTCTCATGGTTTTCAAGGAAACCTTTTAGGAATTAGAGCTGTATTAGAAAATTTTAATTTTATCGCCACAGGTACAATGATGTCTGGTTATTTTATTGGATATTTCATAGGTGCAAATATTATTCCAAATCTTGTTAGCAAGGTGGGCCATATCAGAGTATTTGCGGCTTTTGCCTCAATGGCTTCGCTTAGTTCATTAGTTCATGTTGTGTTTGTGGATCCTATTGTTTGGACTTTAGCAAGATTTTTAACAGGCTTTAGTATGATTGGAATTCTTATAATTGTTGAAAGTTGGTTGAATGATAGAGCAACTAATAAAACAAGAGGTAAAGTTTTATCATTATATATGTTTGTAACTTTTTTTGCATTTGCTTTGGGAAACCTACTGTTAAACGTAAGTAGTCCTAAAAACTATGAGCCTTTTATATTGATTTCACTATTATTTTCTATAGCTTTAATTCCAATACTTCTTACAAAAAGAAAGCCTCCTACGTTTAAAAAGACTAGTACCATAAAGATTAAGGAACTTTTTAAAATTTCTCCTTTTGGAAGTTTTTCTACGTTTTGTTCAGGGTTCATTTTCTCAGCTATGTTCACTATGTTGTCAGTTTATGCTGTAACGATGAACTTAACAGTATTAGAAATTTCTATATTACTATTTTCAGTTACTCTATCAGGTGCACTTTTTCAGTGGCCAATAGGATCTTTATCGGACAATTATGATAGAAGAGTAATAATTATTGGATGTTGTATATTGTCATCTATTTTTGCTGTTCTTTCTATAATTGCATCTGGAATTTCTTTTGAAAATCTTTTTGTAGAAGAAATGTTCAGATTTAACTATTTTTCAACAGCTACAAGCATGGATAAGACAAAATTATTTATTTTTATTATTCTTTTGTCTGGGATGACGCTTCCATTATTTGCTTTAAATCTTGCTCTTGTAAACGATTACATTCCTAAAGAAAAGTTTGTTGCAGCTGGAGCTGGTTTAAACATTATTTTTGGTTTAGGGGCTATAGCAGGTCCTATTATGTGTTCAGTTTTAATGAGTATTTTTGGACCAAATGGATTTTTTGTTCATTTACTTATTTTTTTCTTTGTAATTACTATCTTTGGTGTCTTTAGAATGAACAAAAGAAAATATGAGGACAATCCAGAGTCAACATTTACACCTCTACCAAAAGATATTACTCCGCTAGGTATCGAACTTGATCCAGATACAGGAGTGGATTTATCTAATACTTCAAATGATAAAAAATAGTTCAGCCATACTAATTGTTTTAATTGCAGGACTATTTTGGTCCTTTGGGCCTTTAGTTGTAAGATATATAGATGATGCACAATTAATTCCTTGGCAATATCTTTTTTTTAGAGGTTCAGTAATTTTTTTGGTCTTAAATATATATTTATTTTTAGCTGAAGGTCTTAAGTTTACAAAAAATTATAATAAGATTGGTTTATCTGGATTTATTGGCGGAGTTAGTCTTGGTATTGCTAATATTTCTTTTATTCTTTCTATAACAACTACTACTGCAGCGGTGACTATGATGATGCTAGCAACTCAACCATTTTTAGCTGCAATTTTAGCATACGTTTTTTTGAGAGAAAAAATCTCAAAAACAACCCTTATAGCTATAACTGTTGCGGCGGGCGGAATAATATTTATGTCCCTAGATAGCAAAGGAGAAGGTTCTTTGTTTGGTTTGATTAATGGTTTGTTGTCATCTTTAGGTTTTGCTGGATTTACTGTTTCTCTAAGATGGAGAAAGAAAACTCCAAAATTTACTACCGTTGCTATTGCAGGAATTTTTTGTTCTGCTGTTGCAATTTTAGTTTTATTATTCAATGACAGTAATATAATAATTTCTTTAAAAAACTCCTCACTTTCAGCATTGCATGGATTTTTGGTTTGTACGGGACTTATTTTGTTTTCTATGAAATCAAAATACCTGCCTGCTACAGATTTAACTCTTCTTTCTCTTACAGAAGTATTGGGTGGAATTTTCTGGGTTTGGTTGCCATGGTTTGGAATCAATGAAGTGCCTAGTGTCAATACTTTAATCGGTGGAGCTATAATTATTACTGCAATAATCTTCTATGGGTATAACACCAAACGAGTATTGCAATCGAGATATGTTTAGCTAGTATAATTTCATGAGAATCGGAGTCGCAAAAAATAAGAAAAAAATTTTTGTTCACGCTCTAAAAAGAAATACAGAATTACATCCTCTTTGGCTAAGAGAAAGAGTTACAAATATTGATTATTTAGACAAAAATAATGGCCAAAGACTTTATGAACCATCTGAAATTAAAAAAAATCTAAGAATTAAAAGTGCTTTAATTAAAAAAAATTTCTTAAATGTTCAATTTAACGATGGGGTTAAGACAGAGTTCATTATTAAAGATCTTTTAAATGAAATTTACAAAAGGAATAAAAAAAAAGATATAACTTTTTGGAATGCTAAATTACTTAAAAAACCAATTTTTAAATTTAAAAAAAAGCTTTTTGATTCAAAAGGTGGATACAAAGTGTTTAAAGATTTCTACAAATATGGTTTTGTTATAATCAAAAATGCCCCCTTTGAAAAAAATTATCTCAAAAAATTTGCAAATATTATTGGTATTTTAAGAAAAACCAATTTTGGCACTTTGTTTAATGTTAAGTCTATAAGAAAGGCTAGCGATTTAGCCTATACATCACATGCTTTGTCCGCGCATACCGATAATCCTTATAGAAGACCAATTCCCGGCATACAATTATTGCACTGCTTAAAAAATGATAGTGTAGGAGGACATTCTACCTTAACTGATGGTTTTGCAATAGCTAATCATTTGAGAAGAAGATATCCAAGGTATTTCCAATTACTAAGTACAATAAAAATTAGATTTACTTATCAGGATAGTAAAACCATTTTAGAGAACTGGGGTGAAACAATTGAATTAAATTTGGATAAGACGATTAAAAGAGTAAGATTAAGCCCGCGGTTAGACTACGTACCTGTTTTAAAAAAAGATAAATTAGATCAATTTTATAAAGCAAGATCGCTTTTTATAAAATTATGTAATTCAAAAAATTTTATGATCGAATTTAAACTTAAACCAGGTGATATAATGATAATGGATAATTATAGAACTCTTCATGGACGAACTTCCTTTAACATGTCAATAGGAGAAAGACATCTACAAGGTTGCTATGTTGATCACGACTCTGTTGAAAGTAATATGAAAAGCTTAAAAAGAAGATTCAATATATGAGTAAAGTTAGTTTTAAAGAGATGAAAAAAGGAACTAGAGAAGATTATCTTCTTCTTGATGAACATGAAAAAAAGTTTGTGGAAGGAACAGCTGATAGAATATTAAAATTTATGAGCACTCTTACAAAAACTTTAGAGGGTTACCAAGTTTCAAGATTGGAGCACTCTTTGCAAACTGCTACTAGAGCATTAAAAGACGGTGCAAGCGATGAAATGATAGTGGCTGCCTTACTACATGACATTGGAGATGAATTAGCTCCATTAAATCATGCTGAATATGCTGCAGCAGTTTTAAAACCCTATGTAAGTGAAAAGACTTATTGGATAATTGCTAATCACGGCATATTTCAAATGTATTATTATGCTCATCACCTTGGCGGAAATAAAAATGCTAGAGACAAATTTAAGGACCATAAATATTTCAAAGATACTGTTCATTTCTGTGAAAAATGGGATCAAAAATCTTTTGATCCTAATTACAAATCATTAAGTTTGAAAGACTTTGAGCCGTACGTAAGAAGAATTTTTAATAGAACGCCTTATAAAAATTAGTTTTGACCTAAAGCTTCTTTAGCTTGATCAACAGTATAATTCGTTCCATACTGAGCATTATAAGCAGCTACCGCGGCAGCAAAATCATCATAACCCATTCCTTGAAATGTAGCATCTAAATCTACAGTGACTCCAGCCGCACTAGCGGCCGCAATCGTATCAGCTACTTCTTGTAAGCTACTTCCTGCAGCAGCAGCTAAAGCTCCAGCATCAAAATCACTTAAATTTCCTCGTGCAAGTTGTTCGATAACATCTAAATTGTCTTGGTAAGCTGAAGCGTATTCTTCTACTGACCAATTAGCTCCATGCTGAGCATTTGCCAAGTCAGTAAGATCAGCATAATTATTAATATCTAAACCTCTTAAATCTCCTAACGCTTGAGCAAAATTATCCAATGTAAAAGAAAAACTAAAAGACTGTGTGGCTTGGGAAATGGTATTTTGAATATCAGATAAAGATTCATTTGAAATTACATCTTTAAAATCATCAATATCAATAATTTCTCTGAAGTTTTGCATTGCTAATTGTGCTTTAACTTCTTCAATTTGTGAGTCAGATAAATTTATTTCAATCCCTGTTGCATCTTGGATCTTGGTTGGAATAGGACTTTTCCATGCATTAGCCCAATCACTCAATGCCCATCTGTTCATCTCTTCTACCGAAGCAAGCTGCATATTTAATGAATCTAAGCTTACATTTAAATCTTTTCTGTAAACATCTAATAGTTTATTAACTGGAAGACCATTGTCTTCAAGATTTAAAATATCAATTTGTATCTCATTTGATTTTTTATTTTTATTTACTTTTGTAAGTTCTGTGATTTTTCCTAGTGCTTTTAATTGATCTTCGTTGAAATCAGTAAAATCGGCTTCAGATAAATCTTGGTTAAATCGTTTAGGTAAATTATTTTTCTTTAAATCTTTTACTATAAATTCTGCAAGTTTAAAACCGCTAATTGAGGCCGATAGACTTTTGTCTTTTAATTCTGGAAGTTCAGTAACTAAAGAACTTATTAATTCATACTCTTTATACTTTTCACCTTTTTGTAATGATCTTTCTAATTTTCTAAAATTTTTGTTAAATTCCTTATTAAATTTTTTTTTTGTTAATCTTTGTTCTTTATATTTTTCAATTACTTTTTACTCCACCTAAATCTTTGGTAATATTAGAATTAATTTTTATTTTTTCTTTCTCTTCTTTTGTTAATTTGACTACTTCAGTTTTGCTTTGAGAGAACAATAGATACATTGCATAATAAGAATCTAAAACTTTTTTTGGATCATCATCAAGAGTCAAACCCAATGCTTCCCTCATTGTCTTTCTAGCTTTATTCAAATTATATATTTTTTGCATTGTTTGTTTTGATGATAGAGAAGGATAATTGTCTTCAAACCTTGCTATTGCCCGTGAATTGTCCTTAAGTTGTTGCATATAAAAAAACTCAAAATAAGCCATACCTTTCATCATTCGAGCTGGATATTTCTCCAAAAGGTGTTTTTGTTTCACAAAAATCCTAGAAACTTCATCTTGGGCTTTTTGGGATTTAGAGTAAAAAGATTTTAAATTTTCTGGGAAAAGTCCTTCAGGAGAATACTTTATGGCTTTATATCTTCCAATTTGTTTAAGATCTTCTTTAAATACTCCTAATTTCATTTCTTTTTCTGATCTTTCAGAAGCGGTGATGAAATTTGCAGGATAAAAAATTAAAATTATTAATATAAAAATTTTTTTCATATCAATTATTAGCAGTGTCTTTAAGACGATCTTTGAAATAATCTTCAAAAGATCTATTACAACTTACAATATATTTGTCTTTCAAATTATATATGGTGCAATCTATTTTAGCTATCAAAGTTTGAGCCATTGTAAAAGCTGGAAATTTTTTTAAACGCAAATCAAAATGAGTTAATTGATTTAAAAATTCATTTTTATTTTCGCCAGAAATTTCAAAGTAAACTTGACCATAAGAATAATCCGAAGCAAGAATTTCATCATTTGAATTAATTTTAGAAATAAACTTCAAAATTTCTTTATAATCCTGTTCTACTAAATAAATCAGACTCCACTGATCAAAGGAATTTTTTGCAAATATAAATTTATCATTTGTTGTTACTTCAAGATTTTTAGATGGAGGAAATGTGGAGATTTCCTGGTTTATTTTTTCATTAAATTGATCTTTTCCATCACCTCTAATGATGATCTGTTGAAAATTTTTTTGAGAAATATCTATGCCTTGAGATGATAATAATTGTGTCATGATACTAACCTCTTATTTTCTGGATCAATAAAAACTGGACTAACAACCTCAACCGGTATGTTTTTAGTTCCATAAGTTGAAGAGACAAATAATTTACTACCCATAAGTTTGTTACCTCCTTTTATCATTGCCATTGCAATACAGTGGTTAAGATTAGGGCTATGGTAGCTTGATGAAACATGGCCAAGATATTCTACTGGAGTTGTTATTCGTTTAGGCAATCTCTCACATTCTACAACATGTTGCCCTTCTTCGATAAATTCAGATTTATCTATAGGAATAATTCCAACTAATTGTTTTCGATCATCTCGAGATGTATCGCTTCTAGTTAAAGACCTTTTTCCAATAAAATCTTTTTTCTTTTTACCTATCATCCAATTAAAATTTAAATCGAGAGGTGTTACAGTTCCATCAGTCTCTTGACCTATTACAACATAGCCCTTTTCTGCTCTCAACAAATGCATTGTTTCTGTACCATAAGGCACAAGATCGTACTCTTTTCCGAAATGAAATATTTTTTTCCATAGTTCCAAAGCTTTATTAGGAGTTATATAAATCTCATATCCAAGTTCTCCGGTAAAACTAGCTCTCATGATTCTAACTTCTGTATCCATGTAATCAAAAACTTTAAAAGTCATAAAAGGAAAGTTCTCATTACTAAAGTCAACATCAGTAAATACTTTGCTCACTATGTCTCTTGATTTTGGGCCACTAATATTAAATGTGCTAAATTGCTCAGTAATTGAATTCACATAAACTTGAAGATGCGGCCATTCAGTTTGAAGATATTCTTCCATATCAGCTAAAACTTTAGGAGCTCCCCCTGAAGTAGTCGTTACTATAAAATGTTTATCATTAAATTTGCAGACTATACCATCATCTTTGATCATTCCATCTTCACCTAACATAAGCGCATATCTTGAACTCATTGGTTTCATTTTAGTAAATGCATTTGTGTATATAAGATTCATAAATTCCAAAGAATCTTTTCCTTTTATTTCTATTTTTCCAAGAGTGCTTCCGTCTAGGATACCAGCAGTTTTTTCTGGTTTGTTCGGACTCTCTTTGTACAGCTAGATGCATACTTTCCATTTCAAATTTTTTAAAATACCAGGGTCTTTTCCACTGACCTACATCTTCAAATACTGCTTTGTTTTCTATATGCCAATTATGAATAGGAGTTTTTCTTTGAGGATCATAAAATTCGTAAGTGTTTCTTCCAGCAATAGCTGAAAAGCTAAGAGGAGCATAAGGAGGTCTATAGGTCGTTGTTCCTACTTCTGAGATTTTCTTTTTTAAAATTTTTGAGACTATTCCTAAAGAATTAATGCTACTAATTTTTCCCTGATCAGTACCCATACTATTAGTTGTAAATCGCTTTAGATGTTCGATGCGATCAAACCCTTCTCTAACTGCTTGTTTAAGATCTTTTGTTGTTACGTCATTGTGTAAATCTATAAAAGATTTAGACCAATTAGATTTTATCTCATGCTTCGTTTCCCAAAGCTCTTTTATATTAAAATTACTGATATCGTTTAGTTCTATCTTCAATTTGATATTTTTCGTTTTTAAAAAAGATAATTTGTTATTAATTTCTTCAACTGTTTTCTCATAATTATAGTTTCCGCTTACAGATCCTAAAGTTATAGTATTTTGAAAGGAAACATCTGGTTTAAAAGTAACAAGTTTATCATCCCATTTAACCAAGCCTTTTGATTGGGTAAATAAATGTATATCAGGATTTATTCCACCAGAGATGCAAAGCATCGAAGATTTTACTTTAATAATTTTATTAGATTTTTTGATTGATATAGTCTTTATTTTTTTATTGCCATCGCAACCTTCCACTTCAGCATTAATATAAAAAGGAATATTGTTTTTCTCTAAATAGTTTAAAAGTTTTCTCCCTATTTTGTCTTTACTTCTTGAGTCTACGTAAGCTGCTGGTTTATGACCAAGGTCAACTAGTGATTTTAAAAGTGAGGCTGTTGTAGAGTTATTTGTAAAAATTACAGGACTAGTTTCTGGTACTACTCCATATCGATGGATATATTTTTCAAAAGATGCAGCTAACATTACTCCTGGTAAGTCATTATTTCTAAACGAAATAAATCGCTCAATATGTCCATTAGCCAAAATAGTGTGTGTGGTTCTAATTTTGTGTAGAGTTAACTCGGATTTATTATTGTCAATTTTTTTTCCTACACTTTTATCCTCTAAAGCAATTAAATGGTTTGTAAAATTGTAGGAAGTTACTAGTGAGTTTTTTAATATCTTTATATTTTTTGAGTCTTTAATAAGTTTTTCTGTTTCGTTTATCCATTCATTTGGTTCTTTGTTGCTAATTTTTTTTATTTTTTTTGAATTTTTTAGTATACCCCCTAGAAAACTATCTTGTTCTAAAAGCAAAACATCATATTGAGTATTGATCAATTTTCTTGCAGTAATTAATCCACTTAAACCTCCGCCAATAATAACAATATCAACGTTATGATTTTGATGAATACTTTTAGATCTAAATTCCTTGGGGGGCTTACCAAGTCCAGCTGTTCTCCTAATTATTGGCTCATAAATTCTTTTCCAGAAACCTTTTGGACCCATGAAAGTTTTGTAATAAAAACCTGCAGAAAACATAGGTGATAATAAGTTATTTATTGAACCAATATCTAAATTAAGCGATGGCCAACGATTTTGACTACTTACTCTTATTCCTTCATAAATTTGTTTTACCGTAGCTCTAGTATTGGGTTCATTATGTTCATTTAAAATTTGAACTATTCCATTTGGTTCTTCTATTCCACATGTGTAGATACCTCTAGGTCTGTGATATTTGAAGCTTCTGGCAACTAACCTGACGTTGTTTCTCAATAAAGCTGAAGCAATCGTGTCTCCTTCATAACCAATATATTTTTTTCCATCAAATTTAAAAGAAACTTCTTTGTCAGTTATATAGGAAGAATTTTTGTTATCTGCAGCACTCATAATCTACTTTTTTACCGTAAAGTTTCCAGAACCAACTTTTGGTTCTCCTGAAGGCGTTTTTAAAGTGTTTGTAAAACTTTCTTTACTAGGTGGATTTTCATTTAATTTGTAAATTGCTAATATTTCATCTGTAGACGTATTTCTAACAGCATTAAACCATTTTCTACATCCATGAGAATGGACCCATCGTTCATAAAAAATTCCTTTAGGATTGTCTCGATAAAAAACATATTGTCCCCAGTCTTTGTCATTAAGATTTTCAGAATTTTCTGGTCGTGCTACATGAGCTTCGCCTCCATTAGAAAACTCTGATTGATCTCTTTCACCACAATAAGGACAATTTATTAAAATCATATCTAGTGTGCTACCGCTGCTGCTCCATGTTCATCTATAAGTCTACCATCAGAAAATCTCTCTAAATTGAAAGCAGCATTTATTTTGTGCGGTTCATCGTTAGCAACAGTATGTGCAAAAACATTAGCGCTACCAGGTGTTGCTTTAAAACCGCCTGTTCCCCAACCACAATTAAAATATAATCCTTTCACTTCGCACTTGCTTATTATTGGGCTAGCATCAGGGCAAATATCTACTATACCTCCCCACTGACGTAGCATTTTCATTTTTCCAAATATTGGATATAGTTCAACAATAGCTCTAACGGTTTCTTCTATAACATCGTACCCCCCTCTTTGAGTAAACGAATTATATCCATCAGTTCCAGCTCCAATAACTAATTCTCCTTTATCCGATTGGCTTACATAAGCGTGAACTGCATTAGACATCACTACTGTATTTATTACAGGTTTAATAGGTTCAGAAACTAAAGCTTGTAACGGTCGGCTTTGTAATGGCAATCTTACCCCTGCAGTTTTTGCTAATACACTCGTATGACCGGATGCTACTACAGCTACTTTTTTAGCACTTATGAAGCCTTTAGAAGTTTTAACTCCTTCAACTTTACCATTCTTTGTTTTAATACTATGAACTTCACAATTTTGAATTATGTCTACTCCCATTTCATCAGCTCTCATTGCAAAACCCCAAGCAATAGCATCGTGTCTTGCCACTCCTCCTCTAGGTTGGAAAGCAGCACCTAATACTGGATATCTTAAATTGTCTGTGTTCATTATAGGAACTAATCTTTTAATTTCTTTAGTATCTAACCATCGAGTATCAAGACCATTAAGTCTATTAGCGCTTATTCTCCTTTTCATTTCTTTAATGTCGTGCTCATTGTGAGCCAAATTCATCACACCTCTTTGACTAAACATCATATTATAATTTAATTCTTGAGATAAATTTTCCCATAACTTTACTGAATGATCGTAAAGAAAAGCACTTTCATTCCAAAGATAATTAGATCTTATAATTGTAGTGTTTCGTCCAGTATTTCCACTTCCTATCCAACCTTTTTCAATAACGGCAATATTTTTTATCCCATGTTCTTTGGCTAAATAATAAGCAGTACCTAATCCATGACCTCCGCCTCCTACTACAATCACATCATAGGTTTTTTTTGGCTCAGGGCTCTTCCACATTTTTTGCCAATTTTCATTATTAGAAAAGGCATTTTTTATAAGAGTAAAAATTGAATATTTTTTTTTCACAGTTCAAACTAGCAAAAAAGTCGAAAATAACAAAATAAATCCATGGCGAAATGGTATCAGGAAGTATGGCTATAAAGCTTGAAATTCAGGTATTTATATACAACTTGACACTAATTAAGAAAGGTAGTTAAGTGTGGGTAGCGCTGATTTAATTCAAATTGCTGAGCGCTCAACAAATCCAGCTAAAGCGACACAGTCTAATGACCACCGCTTTAGCCGGTGGTTTTTTTTTGAAATATTCTCAAATTAAAACCGGGTATTTGAACTTTATTGTACACCCGACATTTCGTCGAAGTACTAAAAAAGGAGAAAAAAAATGGCTAATTTTAAACATCCGGAAACTATTGGGTTACACGGTGGTGAGTACAGAAGCGACCCCGCAACTACTGCAGTAGCAGTTCCGATTTATCAAACTTCTTCTTATCAATTTAAAAATGCTGAAACAGCAGCAAATTTATTTGGTTTGAAAGAATTTGGAAATATTTACACAAGGATCATGAATCCAACATGTGATGTTCTTGAGAAAAGAGTTGCTGCATTAGAAGGCGGTTTAGCTGCCGTGGCAGTTGGCTCTGGTCAAGCAGCATCAGCATTTAGTGTACAAAACGTAGCACAAGCTGGTGATAATGTTGTTGCTTCTACAGATTTATATGGAGGAACAGTAAATTTATTTAAAAATACTTTGAGACAACAAGGTATTGAAGTTAGATTTGCAGATCCAGCTGACCCAAAAAACTTTGAGAAGTTGACAGATAATAAAACAAGAGCTTATTACGGAGAGTCTTGTCCAAATCCTTATCTTCGAGTTTTTCCAATTAAAGAGGTTGCAGATATTGGTAGAAAAAAAGGAATACCTTTAATTATAGACAACACTGCTTCCCCTGTAATATGTAAACCTTTAGCTCATGGTGCTGCAATAGTAATACACTCTTTGACAAAATATATTGGAGGTCACGGAACTTCAATAGGTGGAATCATTGTAGATGGTGGTAACTTTGACTGGACAAAAGACAGAAAAAGACAACCATTAATGAATGAACCTGATCAAAGTTATGGTGGTGCTATATGGGCAGATGCAGTTCCTCAACTAACAGGAGCTAACATTCCTTTTGCAATTAGAGCAAGAGTGGTTTTACTTAGAGACTTAGGCGCTCCATTAAGTCCATTTAATGCTTTCCAAATTATTCAAGGTTTGGAAACTGTTGCTCTTAGAATGAAACAACATTGCAGTAATGCAGAGAAAGTTGTCTCTTTCTTAGAAACACAAAAGAAAGTTAAAAATATAATCTACCCTACTAATCATCAAGGTGAGATTAAAGAAAGAGCTAAGAAATACATGCAAGGTGGATATGGCTCATTAGTTGGAATGGATGTTGGTACTAGAGATGCTGGTTCTAAATTTATTGATAATTTAAAGTTGCTTTATCATGTTGCTAACATTGGTGATGCAAGAAGTTTAGCAATACATCCTGCTACTACAACTCATAGTCAACTTAATGATCAGGAATTATTGGCTGCTGGCGTAACACCGGGTTATGTTAGACTTTCAATAGGTATTGAACATCCTGATGACATCATAGCAGATATTAAGCAAGCTTTAGCAGCTTAACAATTTTTAGCCCTACTTAACTTAAGTGGGGCTAGGAAACTAGATCTTATCTTCTTCTAGTTTGAATTCCTTTTAAAGCTAAGTTTTCAATCTTAGATTTTTTTACAATTTTTTCTTTGGTCTCAAGAATACTTTTTTTAACTGCAGCACAAGTTTCAGAATTAGTTGCCTCTAAAAAACTTACACATCTTTCTTTTTTCTTGTCTGGATTGTGCTCTTTTACATAAGCCATAGCATGTTCTGTTGGTGACATCCCAGTTTGCTGTTTTATTCCATAGCTTAAGGCAGATGATATTGTTGAATTAACTACGTTGCTTCCTCCAATCGCACTACTTCCTATAGCACTTGAAGCTGGTCCCAGCAAAGCCATAGACTCTGCGCAGCCATTTAATATTAATAATGAGGTCAACAGACCAAATATTTTTTTCATACTTCCCCAAAACGCTTATACATTGATTTATTTATTTTAAAACAAATCAGTCCCTCAATATGAGTTTATCAACGCTTTTAATTTAAACAACTATTAATTGTAAATTAAGTCTATATTAGTTCCCGAATGGGCTTTTTCTCTAAACAAGCGTTAAGATTTTCAATCATTTGAATATAAAACTTTGAATAGTTCTCTGCTGTAACATATCCAATATGGGGTAATAACAAGGCATTAGGAAAAAATCTTAGCTTGTGATCCTGAGGTAGAGGCTCTTGATCATAAACGTCTAATCCTACACCTGCGATTGTCTCGTCTTTTAAAGCTTGAATTAAATCATTCTCATTAACAATAAGGCCTCTTGATGTATTAATTAAAAAAGATGATTTTTTCATCACTTTAAACTCTTTTTCTGTAATTAAATTTTTATACTTATCTGCAAAAACAACATGTATTGAAACTATATCTGCATTCTTTAATAAATCTTCCTTGCTCATTGGAAGAACTCCAATCTGATTGGCTTGTGTTAAATTTAAATTTTCACTCCAAGCACATACTTCCATTCCAAATGCTTTTGCAACCTTTGCTACTTGGGATCCTATCTTTCCAAGGCCAATTATGCCTAACAGTTTCCCTTTTAATTCTAAACCTATCGTAGTCTGCCAATAACCTTGAAACATATTGTCGGCTTCTTGCCTCACATTTCTCAATAAACCTAATATTAAAGCCCAAGTAATTTCTGCTGCAGGGTTTGAATTAATTTCAGTCCCACAAACTATTATTTTATTTTTTTTAGCCGTTTTTAAGTCGATAGCGTTATTTCTCATCCCAGATGTCATTATAAATTTTAATTTTGGAAGTGCAGAGATTAATGATTTCGTAATTGGAGTTCTTTCTCGCATTATAAAAAGAGCTTCGAAATCCTCTAAGGCAACTATTGCTTCATTTTCATTAGAAAACGGTTCATTAAAAACCTTAAAATTATATTTCTCTTTATACTTTTGAGTATCAATTATTTGTTGAAATATATCTTGATAGTCATCTAAAACTGCCACATTAATCATTAACTTTCCTATTGGATAAATAAATACCAGTTAATATAAAAGCGGCCCCTGTAAAATGGTAAAACTCAAATTTTTCTTTAAAGATTATGATCGCCATGACTGCACTGAATAAAGGCATCAATTGAACAAACATGGTAGATCTATTTGGGCCAATGATCTGAACACCTTTTTGCCAACAGTAATAAGCAGCAATAGCTGGAAACACAACCACATAAAAAAGAATCAAAAAAAATGCTTTGTTTAAATTTAGTTCTAGACCAATAGATTTTTCATAAAAAAATTGCGGTATCAAAAAAAGTATCCCAACAGAAACCATTAGCTGAATTAAAGTAAACTGTGAAAATTTAAATTTATGTTTTTTAAGTAAAGTAGTATAAAGAGACCATGTAACTACACAAACTAGCATCCATAAGTCACCTTTGTTAAAACTTAAAGAAATAATTTTTTGAATATCACCGTTGGAAATGATTGATCCAATTCCTATAATTGACAACAACAGTCCAAGAATTTGAAAAATATTTGTTTTTTCAATTTTCATTAAAGACGAAAGCACAATTGTTGCTGCAGGAATAGCAGCTAACATTAGAACTGCATTTACTACTTGTGTATAATTTAGTGCAAAATAAACAACAGAGTTAAAAGTACTTATTGTAATTACTCCCATGAAGCTGATAACAAGCCAATTTTTTTTTATATAAGGTAAATTGTTGTAAATTTCTTTATATGTAAAAGGTATTAATATAAACCAAACTGAAATCCATCTAAAAACATTTAAAGTTAGTGGAGGAACTTCAAATAGTGTTGCAAATTTTCCAACAATAAAATTGCCAGACCAAAATAACGCGGCTAATACTAAAAATAAATAAGCTAAATAATTTTTTGACAAATAATACCTAATCAAATCTTTTTGAGCTGTAGGGAGATAAATCTAAATTTGTTTTCTCTTCTGCAACTATACCAGAGACGATTTTGCCTGTTACTGCACCTAAAGTCCAGCCTAAATGATGATGGCCAAAAGCATAGATAATATTTTTATTTTTTAATGAAGGTCCAATGATAGGTAAAAAATCTGGCAACGTTGGTCTAAATCCTAGCCATTCATCTTCAGGTTTTTTAAGTTGAGGTAAAAGCTCATGAGCAGACTTTATAAGATAATCAATTCTTTTTTTTGATAAAGGATTTTTTAATCCACCTAGCTCTACGGTACCAACAGCTCTTAATCCTTGATTCATAGGCGTCATACCAAAACCTTTATCTAAAAAAATTACTGGTCTTGAAATTAAATGATCCATATCTTTAAAATGAACGTGATATCCTCTTTCAGTATCTAAAGGAATATTTTCTCCTAATTGATCTGTTAAAGATTTTGAAAAGGCACCAGAGGCAATAACAGATTTTGTAAAAATGTATTCTTCCTTTTCTGATTTAATAACCGTTTGATTTTCATCTTTTTGTTTAAGACTAATAATGTTTTCTTGAACAAATTTTCCCCCTTTTTTTAAAAAAAGTTTAAATATTTCTTTTAAAATTCCATGTGGGTCTCTTGCATGCATTGCTCCTTCATATATTACTCCTGCATCAAAAACTGGATTTAAATTTGGTTCTAATTCTAAAATTTCTTTTTGTGTCAAAAGTTTTTGTCTTATACCTAAATCATCTCTCACTTTAATTTCAAGTTCTCTGCTTTTTAAATTTTTTTTAGTCCAAACGTAAATAATCCCTTTTTTTTCAATTAAATTAGTTGTGTCTATTTCTTTAAATATTTCTTCATATGCATCGTTAGACAGACTTAAAATTTGGTGCATGTATTTTGCTGTATGTAACATTGATTTTTTATTACAATTTTTTAGATAATTTGAAAACCAAGGAATCATTTTTAATACATAATTCCATTTTAATGCAAGAGGTCCATAAGAACTAAATAACATCTTAGGCACGTCAGATAAAATATCAGTTCTGTTAAATTGTAATACAGCGTAAGGAGAAAAATGACCTGCATTACCATAGGATGCAGATTTAAAATTTAAAGACAGTGGGTCAAGCCTATCAAATATAGTTACTGGGATTCCTTTTTTAATTAATTGAAGACCAATACACACTCCCTGTATTCCCGAACCAATAATTCCAACTGATTTACATTTATACTTTTCCATAAGAAATTTATAATGCAAACTTACAGAGTTTTGTAGTGCGGTAGATTAGGCTAAAATTTCTGAGTCTTTGTTTAAATTTGCTTCAGAGCCGCCATTTTCTTTAGGCTTCTTTTCTTCTTTTGATTTACTGAATAAGAAATCAGGCTTAAGTTTAGATTTTGATCCGTGAGTTTTTTTAATATATCCGTCTATGTCTGCACCATTTTCTGTTCTTAAATTATTGCCAAACTCTATATCACCCTTTACAGTACCTGTGCCTCCAATTATCACATCATCGCCTGATACTTTTCCATCCATATGACCATGTATTTCAACTCTGTCTCCTTCAATTGATCCAGTAATTGATCCTGTTTCTCTAATAACAATTTCTTTTGAAATCACTGGACCTTTGACTAAACCTGCTACATCAATTGCTCCAGAGCTATTAATTGTTCCTTCAATGCTCACAGTTTCACTTATGAGTGATCTTTCGCTATCTTTAATTTTTTTTTTGTCTCCAAACATATAATAATTATTAATCTAATCATCTATCACATATATTAACAAGTCTTTTCTAAAAAAAAATTGACCATAATAGGTTCTCATTTTTTTAATTTACCGGCATATCTTTATAAACCCTACAAGACATGGCTACTCCTAAACCAAGCATTATAGCCATCATCGAAGATCCTCCGTAAGACATAATGGGCAGGGGAGATCCAACGATTGGTAGTAACCCTAAAACCATTCCCATATTTACCACTACGTAAATAAAAAATGCAGTTGCAAAACTATAGCAATAAAGTTTTCCAAAATTACTTCTAGTTATATTTCCTATTTTAACTATTCTTGAAACTATTAACCCATAAAGCAATAAGATAAATATTGAGCCAAAAAAACCAAACTCTTCAGAAAATAGAGTGAATATAAAATCAGTATGTTTTTCGGGTAAATAATCAAGATAACTTTGCGATCCGTTCAGAAAACCTTTGCCGAAAAGACCTCCAGAACCTATAGCTATTTTGGACTGTATAATTTGATACCCAGCACCAAGAGGATCTTTTTCTGGATTTAAAAATGTTAATATCCTTGCTTTTTGGTATGGTTTCAAAAAAGAAATAGCAATCGGCAATAAAGAAATAAAAACCAATAAAGCATAAATAAAAAATTTTGCTCTTACCCCAGCAAGCCAGGCTACTACTACTCCGCCTGACGCAATCAAAATTGCAGTTCCAAGATCAGGTTGAAGTACAACTAAAAGAGTTGGAAAAATCAAAACGAAAATTGGAAGAAATAAAAATTTTACTTTATTAACATTTTCTATAGAAACTCGATGATAATATTTTGCTAAAAATAAAATTAAGCCTATCTTCATTAACTCTGAAGGCTGAAGGTTCATAAAATAGAAGTTTAACCACCTTTGTGATCCGGATGATGTTAATCCAAAATACTTCACTCCTATAAGAAGAATAAGAAAAATAAAATAAATCAAATAGCTAGTACTATGCCAAAATCTTATTTGGACAAAAGATAAAATAAAAAACATTATAAAAAAAACAGCAAACCTTATGATATGACTCTCCGTGTGGTATTTAAACTCCCCTCCATCTGTAGAATACATTGCAAACATGCTTGTAATTCCCAAAATTAAAATAGAAAAAACTAAAACATAATCAATAGACACAAGTTTATCTCTAAAACTTAAAGAAGATTGTATGGATCTTGGTTGAAACATTATATAGAGTCTCCTGGTAAGTTATTTATTGACTGTCTTAGGCTGTGACGTTCTAAAACTTTTTTTATAACTTTTTTTGCTATTGGGGCTGCAGCTTTACTTCCTGTGCCTCCATGTTCAACCACAACACTTATTGCATATTTTGGATCACTTACTGGTGCAAAAGCTATAAACAAAGCATGATCTCGATTTTCATATTTCAATTGTTCTTGTTTAACTTCTGCTTCTCGCTGTTCTTCTGTAAACCTTCTGATCTGAGATGATCCAGTTTTTCCAGCAAAAGTAAATCTTTTGTCCTCTAATCTTGATCTATAAGAAGTTCCACCTGGCTCATTTGATGAAGAATACATTGCATCTTTTATGATCTTTATGTTTTCTTGATTCTTAAATAATGGCTTAAGATCAAAATTAGACACTAATAGATCTGTAGGTAATGGCTGTCCAGGATTTTCATTTTTAAAATTTAAGTATTCTTTTAAATTATTTTTTGATTTATCAAATAATATCCTAGGTTTAATTTCAAAACCTCCGTTAGCAATTTGTGCTGTCATTAAGCATAATTGAATTGGAGTACTTTGAAAATAACCTTGGCCAATTCCTGAGTGCAATGTTTCTCCCAAGTACCAATTCTGACCAATATATTTTTTTTTCCAAGTAGTGTTGGGTACTACTCCAGATCTTTCTTCAACAAAATCGTTAAGAACTTTTTTTCCAAGACCAAATTTTTTTGCAGTTTCAGATAATCGATCTACTCCTAATCTTCTAGCAACTTCATAAAAATAAACATCACAAGATCTTTTAATTCCTGTTCTCATGTTCATTATGCCGTGACCTTTTTTTTTCCAACAGTGAAATTTCTCCCCAAATAATTCAATTTTACCTTTGCATCTAACAGTATCTAAAGGTCGAATTATTTTATTTTCCAAAGCGCTTAAAGCTACTATCGTTTTAATAGTAGACCCAGGTGGATATAGACCTGAAACAGCTTTGTTGATTAAGGGCTTTCTTTCATTTTTTATTAAACTATTCCAATAATTTTTTTCAATCCCATGAACAAAAGCATTAGGATCATATGAAGGAGAAGATACTAAAGATATAATGTCACCATTATAAATATCCATAACACACACAGATGCTGCCTTATCTTGTAATATTTCAGCCGTATACTTTTGGACTTCTAAATCTAGAGTAGTTTTAAAACTTTTTCCTGCTTTTCCTGGGTTGACTTTAATTTGTTTAATTCTTTTTCCAAAAGCATTTACTTCATACCTTTGAAAACCAACTTCACCTATTATTTCTTTATCTAATCTACGCTCTAATCCAGTTTTGCCTACAGCCATACCAGGAACAGACATGTCTTTTAGATATTTTTTGTTTTTTAAATCTTTAGCGCTTACTTGCGAAACATAACCTAAAACATGAGCCGAAGAATTATCTTTATATACTCTTGCTATGGATACTATAGGTTCTATTCCTTGCAATTCATGTAAGAATAAATTTATTCTTGAAAATTCAGACCAATTCAAATTATCAGAAATAATAATAGGTTCCCAAGGCTTCTGCTTTGCAATTCTTTTCTTTAAAGAAAAAATCTTTTTATCGCTTATATTTAATATTGATTTTAATCTAAAAAATACTTCTTCAATGCTTCCAGCATTTTCTGGTATTAAATGTATTTGATAAACCTGTTTGTTAGAAGCGATCTCTTGATTAAAATAATCTTTTATTACTCCTCTTTCCGGAGCTAACTTCCACTCTCTAAATCTATTTTTATCAGACAATGTTTTATATTTAGTGCTTTCATTAATTTGGAGTGAGATCAATCTACCCAAAACTCCAACTACTACAACTGCTTTACTAATTGATAGCAAAAACATTCTTCTACTTATTAATTTTGATTTTATAACTGTATTACCAGAACCAGCGCTAAGCATTTTTATCAGGGGTTATAATTGAGTTGTAGTAAGTAAATAAAAACCAAAAGAAAGGGAAAAAAATTAATGTAAAGAAAGTGTTATAAGATACTTCAGTAACACTTACTCTTATTTCTGAAAAGTTTGATAGTAAAATAAAAAATGTTAAATTTGAAAAAAAGATTGCAATGAAAAAAGTAAACCAGTCAGTTGTGATCCTGGTATTAACAGTCATGTTTTTTATGTAGGCAGCAACAAGTGATATTATTAAATAAGACAAAGAGCTTAAACCTAAAGGAAATCCCATTACTACATCATTTAAAAGCCCTGCAAAAAAAATGTGTCCACTTCCAAGTACCTCTGGTCTTTTTAAAACCCAGAAATAAATAATAATGAGTTGAATATTGAAGGATAAAATTTCAAAAAAATTTTCAAAATGAGTGTCTATCTCACTTATGGATAAATAATATAATAGTAAGAGTGGACCAAGATTTATTATTTTTTTTATCACTTTATAACTAGACATTTAAAAAGCCTCTTCATTTTGTTGTGAGAGATCAACTTTAACAAATGAAAGTTGACTGGACTCAGAAAAGAGTTTTACATCTCCTTCAGAAGTTGTTATTCCAATTGGAGATCCAGGAGAAAAAATTCCGTCTTTTCCTG
Organism: uncultured Pelagibacteraceae bacterium; assembly: GCA_902519635.1. The sequence continues at coordinate 16,528 of CABYKW010000001.1, read as the reverse complement.
ATGTAAAAACGTCAATTCCTTCTTCAACGGTATAATTCTCTGGCAAATATTCTAATTCCGGTTTAGATCCTCCATTGCCTTTTAAAATTCCTTGAATTCCTTCTTCACCAAAAGTAACGGGTATTCTGCTGTTTAAATCATTTAAAAGCAAAACTCTTGAAGATAAATAATTAGTTTCAACTACTCTTCCAATGAGATAATCCTTATCTAAAACTGGCATTCCTTTTAAAATACCTGACTTTGAACCTCTATTAATGATGATAGATTTTAAATATGGGCTGCTTTTATCGATAAGAACTTTTGATAGAATCATGTTTTCCTTTTTCAAAAAAGATTCTTCTGACTCTAAAATTTTCCTTAAATTCTTATTTTGATTGGTTAAATATTCAACGCTAAGTTCTTTCTGTTTATAAACTTCTAAAGCTTTTTTTAAATTTTCATTTTCATTTTTTAAATTAAATAAATTAGAAACGCTCGCTGTTGCCTGAGGAAGAATTCTTGATGGAGATGAAGCAACTAATGAAACTCTATAAATTCCATCATTAATGATAGATCTGATAGGTTTCATAAAAGTAAAACCAAAAGAATCTAAAATAAAGATAATAATTGCGATAACTATTAAGGATACAAGTGAAAATTTCTGTGCAGCTCCTCTTTGTAAAAGAGCTGAACGAAATGCTATACCAAAATCATCTCTGCTTGAGGACATCTATCTTTTTAGACAAATTAATACTCGGATAACATAGTAGAAAACAATTCTTCATTTTCTAAAGCTCTTCCTGTCCCAACAGCAACGCATGATAAAGGGTCATCCGCTATTGTTACAGGTAAACCTGTATCTTGTGAGATTAATTTATCAATATTTTTTAATAAAGCTCCGCCTCCTGTAAGAACTAATCCCATATCAATTAAGTCTGCTGATAATTCTGGAGGAGTATTTTCTAAGGCTTCTTTAATTCCACCTAAAATTTGATTTAAAATTGGCATTAATGCCTCACAGGCATCTTTCTCTGTTAACTCAATTTCTTTTGGAGTTCCTGATCTAATATCTCTACCTTTCATTAAAAAAGTATTTGGAGTAGATGGGATTGCTGTACCAAGTTCCTTTTTAATTTTCTCAGCAGTAGAGTCACCGATTAATAAATTCAATTTTTTTCTCATATAATCTATGATTGAACGATCAAGAGCATCGCCAGCAACTCTTAAAGATTTAGAATAAACTACGCCACCCAAAGACATAACGGCTATCTCTGTTGTTCCGCCTCCAATATCAACAACCATTGAACCAGTAGCTTCCGAAATTGGTAATCCTGCACCTATTGCTGCAGCTATAGGTTCTTCAATTAATTGTACTTTTCTTGCACCGGCTGCTAAAGCTGAGTCTTGAATAGCTTTTCTTTCAACAGGAGTTGAACCTGTTGGTACACAAATTAAAATTCTTGGGTTTGCAAAGGCATTTTTTTTATGAACTTTCTTTATAAAATGTTTAATCATTTCTTCAGTAACTACGAAATCAGCAATAACTCCATCTTTTAAAGGTCTAATAGCTGAAATATTTCCTGGAGTTCTTCCTAACATTGTTTTAGCTTCATCTCCTACTGCGAGAACTGATTTTTTTCCTCCATCTTCAATTACCGCAACTACTGAAGGTTCGTTTAACACGACGCCTTGATCTTTAAGCACAACCAAAGTGTTAGCTGTTCCTAAATCGATAGCCATATCCTGTGACCATAAAGATGATAGTCCTGAAAGTCCTTTAAACATTATATATTTCTCCTTATATTTGTGCGCTCAAACTTGGATCTGGCGCTGTTTTTTTTCTTTTGATTATTAGTTTATTTAATGCACTTAAATAGGCATTAGCAGATGCTACTAAAGTATCAGTATCTGCAGCTTGCCCAACAGTGGTTTTTCCTTTTTCTTCTATCCGAACACTCACAGTTGCTTGAGCATCAGTTCCTTCTGTTACAGCATGAACATTATACAATAAAAGTTTAACTTCATGCGGGTAAAGTTTTTTAATACATTTAAATATAGCATCTACTGGTCCATCTCCTGTTTCAGATGCTTTTTTCACCTCTCCGAATACTTCTAAAGTCATTTCTGCTTTCTGAGGCTCGCCAGTACCAGCAAAAACTTTTAAAGATTTTAATTTAATTACATTATCTTCTGTTACTAAACTATCATCTACTATTGCAGCAATGTCTTCATCATAAATATGTTTTTTTTTATCAGCTAAAACTTTAAATTTGCCAAAAGCAATTTGAATTACATCATCTGTAACTCCCACGTATCCAAGATCATTTAATTTATCTTTAAAAGCATGACGACCTGAGTGTTTACCCATTACTAAAGAAGTTTTATGAACACCAACACTTTCTGGAGTCATAATTTCATAAGTGTTTCTATTTTTAAGCATTCCATCTTGATGAATTCCTGATTCATGAGCAAAAGCATTTTTTCCGACTACCGCTTTGTTAAATTGAACTGGAAAACCTGTAGCATTTGAAACTACTTTAGATGCTTTGCTTAAAAGTTTAGTATTAATGTTTGTGGTATAAGGCATCAAATCATGTCTAGTTCTCATCGCCATAACAACTTCTTCTAAAGCAGCGTTTCCAGCTCTTTCTCCTATACCATTAATAGTACATTCGATCTGTCTCGCACCAGCCATCACTCCAGCTAATGAATTTGCTACCGCTAAACCCAAATCATTATGACAATGTGTGGAAAGAATAGCTTTATCAATATTTGGAACTTTATTTATCAGTGTTTCTATAATTTTTTTAAATTCTGAAGGAACAGTATAACCTACTGTATCAGGTATATTGATTGTCTTTGCACCAGACTTAATAGCTAGTTCAACTGTCTTGCACATATAATCCATATCTGTTCTTGTTCCATCTTCGCATGACCACTCTACATCATCTGTAAACTTTCTTGCATACGAAACACTTTCTTTTATTGCGTTTAAAACTTCTTCTGGAGATTTATTTAATTTATGCTTCATATGAAGAGGGCTCGTAGAAATAAATGTATGTATTCTAAAATTTTTTGCGTGCTTTAAAGACTCATGGCAAGCATCTATATCTTTTTTTGTTGCTCTGGCTAATCCAGCTGGAATTGAATTTTTTAATGTCTTACTAATTTCTGTTACTGCCTCATAATCTCCTGGTGAAGCTATTGGAAAACCTGCTTCAATTATATCAACTCCAAGTTCATCAAACACTCGAGAGATTTGAAGTTTCTCTTCTAAACTCATTGAAGCACCTGGAGATTGTTCTCCATCACGCATAGTTGTATCGAAAATTATTATTCTGTTTTTATCGCTCATATTCTGATTTTACATATTACAAGCAAAACGAGAATATGCAAATACTTATGCAAAATTAACTTTAATTTTTTGATCAGATTGGGCTAATTCTTGTCTTTGTCGACTAATTTATTTTTACGAATCCAAGGCATCATAGCTCTAAGCTCTTTACCGACTTTTTCGATTTGATGATTAGCTAAATCTTTTCTCATTTTGAGAAAATTCTTTTGTCCTGATTTATGCTCCTCCATCCATTGTTTAGTAAATTTTCCAGACTGAATATCCTTAAGAACTTCTTTCATTTTTTCTTTTGTTTTGCTGTCTACAATTCGTTTACCTGAAACATATTCCCCATACTCAGCAGTGTTGGATATCGAATAATTCATGTTAGCGATTCCACCTTCATAAATAAGATCTACAATTAATTTTACTTCATGAAGGGTTTCAAAGTAAGCCATCTCTGGCGGATAGCCAGCTTCAGTTAAAGTTTCAAAACCATTTTTTATTAATTCAACTAAACCTCCACAGAGAACTGTTTGTTCGCCAAATAAATCTGTCTCACATTCATCTTTAAAAGTAGTTTCAATGATACCTGCCTTGCCGCCACCAACTGCAGAGGCATAAGACAAAGCTAGATCTTTTGCTTTTCCAGAACTATCCTTATGTACAGCCATTAAACAAGGAACTCCTCCTCCTTTTTGATATTCACTTCTAACCGTGTGGCCAGGTCCTTTTGGTGCCACCATAAAAACATCTAAATCTTTCCTTGCACTAATTAAATCAAAGTGAATATTTAAGCCATGTGCAAAAGCTAAGCTTGTCCCTTCTTTCATTCTCTGTTCTATGTGATTTTTGTAAATTTCTGATTGAAGTTCGTCGGGAGTTAACATCATAACTACATCAGCCCAAGCTGCTGCATCGGATAATGTCATTACTTTTAATCCAGCGCTTTCTGCTTTTTTTATGCTTGATGAACCTTCTCTTAAAGCTACTACAACCTCTTTTACACCGCTATCTTTTAGGTTTAATGCATGAGCATGTCCTTGGCTTCCGTAACCAAATATAGCAACTTTTTTATCTTTGATTAATTCAGGTTTAGTATCTTTATCGTAATACGTTTTCATAAATTTCTAATTAAATATTTTTGCACCTTTTGTCATCGCTACTGAACCTGTTCTAGAGGTGCTTATAAGGCCAAATCTTTTTAAATCAAGAGCTAATTTATCAATTTCAGCTCTAAGAGCAGTAACTTGTATGACAAAAGATTTTTTTGTTTTATCCAAGACTACTGGATTGAATTTTTTGCATAATTTTTTTATTTTTTCTTGTTTTTTGGAATTTGCTAGCATTTTAAATAACGCTAGTTCTCTAAATAAAATATCTTTTTCACCACGTTTAAAGTCAGCTACTTTATGAACTGGAACAAGCTTCTTTAATTGTAAATTTATCTGCTCAATTACTTGTGGAGTACCTTCTGTTACAATTGTAATTCTTGATATATGTTTCTTTTTATCTACCTCAGCAACTGCTAATGACTCGATATTGTAACCCCTTCCAGAAAATAAACCTGCTATTCTTGCAAGTACACCTGCTTCATTATCAACCCAGACTACAATTATATGACGTTCAGTTTTACCTACTTTACCAGGGACGCTATATGCTGATTTTGATTTTGGCATTAGACTAAAATCTTTCCTTCGTCAGAAATTTCTTCATCTTCTTCTGGACCTAAAAGCATTTGATTATGTGGTTTTCCTGATGGTATCATTGGGAAGCAATTTTCTGATTTATCTACCATACAATCAAATATTACTGGCTTTTTAACATCAATCATTTCTTTTATCTTTTCATCTAACTCATCTGGTGTTTTAGCTCTAATACCAACACAACCATAAGACTCTGCAAGCTTCACAAAGTCAGGGAGAGCAGCAGTGTAGCTTTCGGAATAGTTTTTTTCATGTAAAAGTTCCTGCCATTGTCTCACCATACCCATATATTCATTATTTAAGATAAATATTTTTATTGGTAATCTATACTGAACTGCTGTCGACATTTCTTGCATGGTCATTAAAACTGATGCTTCGCCTGCTATATCAACAACTAATTTCCCTGGATTTGCTATTTGAACTCCAATTGCCGCTGGAAGCCCATAACCCATTGTTCCTAGCCCACCAGACGTCATCCATCGATTCGGTTTATTAAATTTATAATGCTGCGCTGCCCACATTTGGTGTTGACCAACTTCAGTGGTAATAAAAGTATCTTGATCTTTTGTTAATTCATAAAGTCTTTGAACTGCATGCTGAGGTTTTATTATCTTACTGCTGTTAATAAAATTTAAAGATTTTTTTTCTCTCCATTTATCGATCTGTTCCCACCATTTAGAAGTTTTTTGTTTATTAGAGTTTAAAAAGTTTTTATTCTTTTCTTTAAACCTTTTGATTAAACTTTTTAAAAGTTCTGAAACATCGCTTACTACGGCTAAATCAACCTTAATATTTTTTCCTATAGAGGAAGGATCTATATCAACATGTATCTTTTTAGACTTAGGAGAAAACTCATCAACCTTTCCAGTGATTCTGTCATCAAATCTTGCTCCTATATTAATCATTAAATCACAATCATGCATTGCATTGTTTGCTTCGAAAGTACCGTGCATTCCCAACATTCCTAAAAATTGAGGATCATCTCCAGGATATGCTCCTAATCCTTGTAGAGTCGAAGTAATAGGAAAACCTGTTAAAGATACTAACTCTCTTAGATATTTACTGGCATCAGGACCAGAGTTTATAACGCCTCCTCCAGTATAAAAAATTGGTTTAGATGATTTTTTCATCAGATCGATAAATTGATCTAGCTCTTTATTAGATAACTTGTGTGTAGCTTTCCCATTAAGTTTTTTCTTTAAGTTATTTTTTGTAAATTTATATTTACCTTTTTTAAATTGTATATCTTTAGGGATATCGACTAAAACTGGGCCAGGTCTTCCGGTCGTAGCAACTTCGAAAGCTAAATGCAAAACTTTAGAAAGATCATTTACATCTTTTACTAACCAATTATGTTTTGTACATGGTCGAGTTATGCCTGTTGTATCACATTCTTGAAATGCATCCGTTCCAATTAAATGAGTTGGAACTTGTCCTGAAATACAAACTAAAGGAACGGAATCCATGTAAGCATCTGTTAAAGCAGTCACTGCGTTCGTTGCACCAGGACCTGAAGTAACAAGTAACACACCCGGTTTGCCGCTTGATCGAGCATAACCTTCTGCTGCATGACCAGCGCCTTGCTCATGTCGAGCTAATATATGCTTTATAGTTTTATGATTTTTTAATTCATCATAAATAGGAAGAACAGCACCTCCAGGATAGCCAAAAATATATTCCACTTTTTGATCCTCTAATGCTTTAAAAACTATTTCTGCACCACTAATTAATTTAGGCATAGATACAATCTAGCCTAGAAATACTTCTCGTCAAGTTTTAGCTGACAACTTTTAAAGTTTTTTTTAAAAGTACAGAAAAGTCTTTAGAATAAAGCTTGTTCCAGTTCTTCATATGGCCTCGAGCCCAAGTATTTTGTCTCTTGGCATATTGTCTTGTTTTAATATTTATGAGTTCTTTGCACTGCTCTATAGAGGATAATCCCTTCAAATAATCATTTATCTCTTGAACGCCAATTAGTTTATTAGCAGAAAAAGATTTATCTAATTTAATAAAATTAAAATTTTTTACTTCTTCTATGCATTTTTTTTTAAACATTAATTCTGTTCTTATAAAAATTTTCTTTAATAATTCTTCTCTAGGAATATTTAGAAAGATTTTTTTTATATCAAAATTAATAAAATCCGATTTAGTGTTCATAGTCCAATCAAATAATGATTTTTTGGTTTTTAAAATAACTTCATAAGCTCTTTGAGTTCGTTGAGAGTCAGAGGGTAAAATTCTATTTTTGGCTTTAGGATCAATATTTAAAAGCTTTTCATAAAAATTTTTATAGCCTGTTTTTTTAAAAAGATTTCTTACTTTATTTCTAGTCTTTTGATCTATATTTGGTATTTTGCTTATTCCTTTAGTTATAGTATTAAAATACAAACCTGTGCCACCAACTATTATTGGAATCTTTTTGTGTTTATGACATTGATTTATTTTACTTTTAGCCATTTTTAACCAATCTCCAGCTGAAAAATATCTTTTTGCAGAAATAAATCCGTATAAATGATGTTTAACTTTTTTTACTTCATTATAATTAGGTCTTGATGATAAAATTGAAAATTCTTTATATACTTGCATGCTATCTGCATTGATAATTTCACCATTTAATTTTTTCGCAAGCAATACTGCTAATTTTGATTTTCCTGATGCTGTAGGTCCTGCTAAGAGAATTATTTTTTTAGACAAACTAGTTTAATTTAATTCCAATATATCTTCTTCGATTATTGCTATCTATTATTGATAAAAGTAAATTTTTATCCCCTTGTTTTATAATTTTATCTACTACATTTTTTAGATCTGAAGATTTTGTAATTGGAGTTCTTTTTGCTTCTATTATGATATCATTAATATTTAATTGACCTTTTAAAGGGCTCTTGCTTGAAATTTCTGTAATTACTACTCCTTTGGTAATTTTCAAATTTCTAGAAGATATATCTTCTTTGTTTAAATCCCTAACTGAAATTTTTAATTTTTCAATTTCAAATTCTTCATTTTTCTTTTGTTGAGATTTTTTTTCTTTAAATTCTTCTGAAGATTCTAGTCTCCCTAATTTCAATTTTTTAGATATCAATTTTTTATTTCTCCAAATTTGAATCTCAACAGTTTTTCCTACTTCTGTATTAGCTACTACCTTTGGTAAAGTGCGCATTGTATCTATTTTTTTTCCATCAAATTTTAAAATAATATCGCCGGCTTTTACTCCAGCTTTATCCGCTGGACTTTTTTCACCAACGCTAGCTACTAAAGCTCCTTCAGGTTTTTTAAGTGCAACTGCTTCAGCAATTTCTTTAGTAACTTCTTGAATCCTTACTCCCAACCATCCTCTCCTTGTTTCTCCATAATTTACTAATTGATCTATTACTTTAGAAGCAGCGTTAGATGGAATAGCAAATCCAATTCCTATTGATCCGGATTGTCCTGGAGCTATGATGGCAGTATTAATTCCAACTACTTCTCCTTTTAAGTTAAACAATGGTCCGCCAGAATTACCTTGGTTTATAGAAGCGTCTGTTTGTATAAAATCATCGTAACGTGTCATTCCAATGTCTCTATTTCTTGCAGATATTATTCCTGATGTAACAGTTCCACCTAGTCCGAAGGGGTTTCCAATTGCAACTACCCAATCACCTACTCTTGCTTTGTCTGAGTTTCCAAATTTTACTATTTTAAATTTATCTTTAGTTTCCATCTTTAAAACAGCAATGTCCATATAAGGATCTGCGCCAATAACTTTTGCTTTATATTCTTTTGAATTTACTTTAACTAAAATATCGTCTGCACCTGCAATAACATGATTGTTAGTGATAACCATTCCATTTTCTTTGACTATAAAACCTGAGCCTAAAGAAGATGCTTTTCTCTCCGTTGGTCTTTGAAAATCTTTAAACATCTCTTCAAAAGGAGAGCCAGGAGGAAATTGAAAGGGAAATTGATTTGATGTTGTTCTAACAGTTTGAGTGGTTGAAATATTAACAACTGAAGGCATTAATTCCTCTGCTAAATCAGCAAATGACTCGGGAACAGCATTAGCATTGGAATAAGGGCCAAAACTAACAATAATTAAAATCAGTAATATTTTTTGGAAAAATCGCATTTAATTTTTTATATACCAAATTATTAAAAAACCTATAACCAAAAATATAACTCCAAATGTTCTTAGCTTATTTTCTGGTGTATTTTTGATTAATTCAAGCATACTTTTGATTCTTGACGGGAAAATGGCAAAAAATAAACCCTCTATAAATAAGAGTAATCCTAAAGCAGTAATTAACTCGTTCACAATTTAATTAAATTATCTTTTTTTAATGGCTGGACCGACAGACTTTCCAAAAAATTTGAAGAAATCGCTATCAGGAGATAGAACTAAAGAAGTTTCTCCACCAATTAATGCTTTTTCATAAGCTTGCATAGCACGATAAAAAGCAAAGAATTGAGGGTCTCTTCCAAATGCGCTAGCAAAAATTTTATTTCTTTGACCATCTCCCTCACCTTTCATGATTTCAGATTTTTTATTTGCATTAGCTAAAATTACGGTTACATCTTTATCCGCAGTAGATCTAATCTTTTGAGCTATCTCTGCTCCTTGAGCTCTAAATTCCTTCGCCTCTCTTTGTCTTTCTGTCTGCATTCTTGAATAAATGGCTTCACTGTTAGCTGGAGGCAAATCAGCTCTTTTAATTCTTACGTCAACAATTTTGATACCAAAATTTTCTGCTTCTGTGTTCACATCGTTTTGAATAATTGACATTTGTTTTGTTCTATCCGTAGATAATAAAGTCGCTAGCTCTTGCTTTCCTAATACGCCTCTAATTCTTGAGTTTATAATTGTAGATAATCTTGATCTCGCAACTCTTTCATTTCCAACTGAAATATAAAATTTTAGTGGGTCTATAATTTTAAATCTTGCTATTGCATCTACAATTAGTCTTTTTTGATCTGCGGCTATTACTTCTTCCGGAGCGCTATCTAAATTTAAAATTCTTTTATCCAAATAAACGACGTTTTGAATAAACGGTAATTTAAAATTTAGTCCTGCTTTAGTTATAATTTTTTTAGGATCACCAAATTGTAATACTATTGCTTGGCTTATCTCTTGTACAATAAATAAAGATTGAAATATGACTACTCCAATAATTATGACTAAGGGAATTATAAGTTTACCTATTCTCATTAATTAGAGCTCCCTGATTTTTTAAGTTCTGGCAAAGGTAAATAAGGCACAACTCCAGATCCGGACTCCTTATCAATAATTACTTTATCAATGTCTGCTAGAACTTTTTCCATAGTTTCAAGATACATTCTTTCTTGGGTAACCTGTTTTGCATTTTTGTACTCGTTGTATATTGCTAAAAATCTGCTTGCTTCACCTTCAGCTTTTGCAACGACTTCTTTTTTATAAGCTTCAGCTTGTTGTAATACTTGTTCGGCTTCTCCTCGTGCTCTAGGAATAACATCATTAGCATAAGCTTCTGCTTCATTTTTTGATCTTTCCCTGTCTGCTCTAGCTGCTTGCACGTCTCTAAAAGCATCTATCACTTGTGCAGGCGGGTCAGCTTGTTGTGTTTGAACTTGTGTAATTTGAATTCCAGACTCATATTCATCCAAAATTTTTTGAGTAATATCTTGAACTTCAACCTCAATGTTTGATCTTCCTTCAGTTAAAATTGTTTGAATTTCATTTTTTGCTATCACTTCTCTCATAGCTGTTTCTGAAGTGGCTTTTACAGTTTCAACTGGACTTTGAATATTAAATAAAAATTTTTGAGCATCTTTTATAACCCAGAAAACTGAATAGTTTATATCTACAATGTTTTCGTCTCCTGTTAGCATCAAGCTTTCTTCAGGAACATTGCCTACTCCTGACGTTCTTCCGCTATCACTAGCTGGCCTGAAGCCAACATCAACCCTATTAACTTTTGTAACTTTAGGAGTTAAAACTCGCTCAAAAGGTATTGGAAGATGATAATGTAATCCAGGTTGTGTGGTATGAACGTATTTACCAAATCTTAAAACAACTCCTTGTTCATCTGGCAAAACTCTGTAAAGTCCACTTGCTATATAAAGAACTAACAAAATTAATAGACCTATAATTATGGGTCTTGATCCACCCGATTTACCACCTGAAAATTTGTTTATAGTATTTTGAAAATTTTTTATAATGTCGTCTAAACTAGGGGGTTCTCTTCTAGTTCCTGAACCATTTCCATTAGAGCCTCCTCCTGGAGCAGATCCCCAAGGAGACTGATTGTTGAAGATTTTGTCTTTAAAACTCATGTCACTTTATATAGTGACTTTTTGTTTAAAAACAAGTTAAGTATTAGCGATATAATGACCAATAAAACAATATAACTATGAGCCAAAAACCTCCTCCGAAGCAATTTATCAAAACTCCTATAAATGGAACTAAATTTACTTTACTGATCTCTAGTGCCAAAGGAGGAGTTGGTAAATCGACTGTTGCGGTTAATCTTGCCTTTGCTCTTCAAAACTTAGGACTAAAAATTGGTATACTTGATGCTGATGTTTATGGACCATCTTTACCAAAATTAATTGATTTAAATAAAAAACCAGATAGCAAAGATGGTAAAGCTATTATACCGATCGAAAAATATAATGCTCAATGTATGTCGATGGGTTTTTTAGTTGACGAACAAACTCCAATGATTTGGCGTGGTCCTATGGTAATTAGTGCTCTTAAAACTATGACACAAAAAGTTTTATGGAAAGATTTAGATGTAATAATTATAGATATGCCTCCTGGCACAGGTGACACTCAACTTACTTTCGCGCAAGAAGTAAAAATTGATGGGGCTATTATAGTTTCAACTCCCCAGGACTTGGCTTTGCTTGATGTAAAAAGAGGAATACAAATGTTTGATAAAACAGGAGTAAAAATATTAGGTCTTATAGATAATATGAGTTTTTTTAAAGGTGATGATGGAAAAAAATATAAAATTTTTGGAGAGGGAGGAGTTGAAAAAACAGCAAAAGAATTTGATAAAAATTTTCTTGGCAAAATTCCCCTGAGTCAAGATTTAAGAAATTCAGCTGATAATGGAGATCCGTTAACTCATTCAGATCCTAATCATGAAGTATCAAAAATATTTAGTGATATTGCAGAAAAAATTAAACAATCTTTTCAGTAAAACCAAAGGAATCCATCAATTCATTCCATTCTCTTTTTGATAATCCTGAACTTTCGATATCACACTCTTCTCCTTTAACCATTTTTTGAATTATCTTTTTTCCTTTAGCGGAAACATGAATAGCTCCAACTCTATAATCTAGGAAAGCTGCGTGGGTAATTGGCACCCATTTTTTAACTGTCTCAAGCATAGCTTCAGCATAAACTCTGATCTCGTATTGAGCATGTTTATCTGCCCTCAAAAATAAAAAGTTTAGAAGATTTAATAAATCTGTTTTCCAATACCACTGGGTATAAGAATTTAATGTCAAATTCATTCTTGCTAGTTCTCTTGCAAGACCAGCTTTATTTTCATCAATAACAGTGCCATCAAATCTTTCATTAAGCATTGTTTCATAATTATCATAAGTTCTTGTGGCATCATCTTTTAAAATTTTAAGAACATCGTTTGCTTGTTCACCAGTTATTAAATCTCCTCTCCCTTGTCTATTAATCTTAGATTGAGCTGATAATTGTTCTTTCGCTGGAATATAAAATTCTTTATCTAAAATAGAATATCTTGCTGAATATTCGTTAACATTTGCGGTTCGATGTCTTATCCATTGACGAGCAATAAATATTGGAAGTTTTACATGGTATTTAATTTCACACATTTCAAAAGGAGTTGAATGCCAGTGTCTCATTAAATATTTAATCAATCCTTCGTCAGTTGAAACTTTCTTAGTTCCTTTTCCATATGAAACTCTAGCTGATTGAACTATAGAAGTATCATCACCCATATAATCAACTACTCTAACAAATCCATGGTCTAGAACGGGAATAGCCTCGTAAAGAATTTTTTCTAATTCGAGGGATGTTACCCTTTTTGTTTGATTTTTTTGAGATTGTTGGTCTGCAATTTCTTGCTTTTGTTCTTTTGTTAGTTTCATTTTGAATAAACTTATTGAATCTATCAATAAGAGTTTTATATTAATAGTGTTGGTTTTCCAACTATGACGATAAACGAATTTCGTAATAAACATTACGGACGTGGGGGCAGTACCCACCACCTCCACCATTTACAACTTACGGGGGTGAATTAGGATCGACGAATGTCTAAAGGCTATTCTTTCGTACGAGATGGTTCCGACGTAACGGGCCAATTTACAAATGCTAACGAAAGTTACGCACTTGCTGCTTAATTAACTTAGTTAATTAAGTTACGGGGTTTGGGGCACCTGGCAACAGAACGCCCCTAAAAAAAATAAACAACTCATAATAGTTTTTTAGTCGCTGTGACAATCTAAAGAATTAAATTAATGAATTTTAAATAATATTTTTTTAAATATGTACAAATTACTTATTAAAATAACATTTATTTTACTTTTTATTTACCCTGCACACAGTGCAGATCAAACAATAGAAATGGTGAATAGGTTGGGAAAAGAGATTAATGTTTATTCGAAAAAACTTGTCAATGTAGATGTGGGTGATACTGTTTTTTGGAAATCAGTAAATCCTGGCCATAATGTAGAATTCATTAAAGGTGGGGTCCCTGAGGGTGTTGAAAAATTTAAGTCTCCATATAGTAAGGATACAAGCTATACATTTAAGACTCCTGGAATTTATGCTTATTGGTGTACTCCTCACAAAAGTATGGGGATGATAGGTTTCGTCATCGTAGGTAACGACAAGTCTAATCTAGAAGCAATTAAAAAAATTAAATTTTACAGCGTATCAAAAAGAATCGCTGATGAAATATTAAATTCCTTGTAAATTTTATCATACTGATTTCAATTCAAATTATTCACAAATAATGGTATAAATTTTGGGGCACCTGGCAACAGAACGCCCCTTAAAAATATGAAAAAAAAATTTATAATTTTACTCACGTTTATTTATTGCGTGTCTTGTGCAAATCCAACTATAGTCAATGTAATTGGGCCTAATGATAATGAACTTAGTTGCAAAGAATTAAGTAATGAAATTGCAAAAGCTAATCGATATGCAGATGAAGCTAAAGAAGCAAAAAAAATGGATAAACCACACAACATAAGTGCTATATTATTCTTTCTGCCAGGTTATGGAGTGACTATGAAAAATATAGATGAGGCTTTAAATGCAGCAAAAGAAAGAGCTAAACACTTGAATAAAATTAAAGAGAAAAAAAACTGTTAAAAAATATACTTATCTCCTAAATAAAAAAGAAGCCCTATACAAATTCCAATTAATATCCAATAGTAGTTTTCTTTCATTATGCAACGAACTTATTAAGATTTGGCTTAAAATAATCTGGCCCTTTCATAACTTTTCCATGTTCATTATAAATAGGTTTTCCATCAGGTCCTAATTTACTCATATTGGAATTTTGTACCTCTTCAAAACATTTGTCTAAATTGATACCAAATGCATGTCCAGCGCCATAAGTAACATAAAGTATATCTGTTAAAGCATCTGCAACTTCTCTTATATCTTTCTTCTCTATCGCATCTTTTAATTCAGATAATTCCTCTCTAATAAGATCAAATCTAAGATTAATTATCTTTTCGCTTGGAAAACTTGCCTCAGTTCTTACTTCTTGGCTAAAAGTTTGCATGAACTTTTTTACTCGCTCAAAGTTTGTCATATTTTCTCCATATAATTTTTTATAATATAAGTGTATTATACCAAAGAATCGCAAATGAAATATAGAATAGAGTTTGATAGTATCGGTAAAATTAAAGTGCCTGGTGATAAGTATTGGGGAGCTTCCACAGAAAGATCTAACAAATATTTTAATATAGGAGATTTTCTTGTAAGGCCAATAGTTATTCATTCTATAGCAATAATTAAAAAAGCAGCTGCAATTGTTAATGCTAAAAATGGAGATTTAGATCCTAAATTAAGTCGATACATTGTTAAAGCAGCTGAAGAAATTATTAAAGGAAAACACAATGTTCATTTTCCACTAAAAGTTTGGCAAACAGGTTCAGGCACTCAAACAAATATGAATGTAAACGAAGTTATAGCTAATAGGGCAATTCAAATGATGGGTGGTAAAATGGGTACAAAAAAACCAGTACATCCAAACGATCATGTGAATAAATCACAATCAACAAATGATGTTTTTCCAACAGCCATGCATATTGCTATAGCTATTAAAACCAGAGAAAAATTATTGCCTTCCTTAAAATTATTAGAAAAAGAATTAGCAAAAAAAGAAAGAGAATTTAAAGGTATTGTTAAAGTTGGAAGAACCCATTTGCAAGATGCTACTCCTTTAACATTGGGTCAAGAATTCTCAGGATACCGCTCTCAATTAAAAAAAATGCATCATAAGAATTGAAAATGCTTTAAAAGAAATTTATCATTTGGCCCAAGGTGGCACAGCTGTAGGAACAGGCTTAAATACAAGAAAAAATTTTGATAAAAAAATCGTAAAAGAAATAAGTAAAATTACTAGACTACCTTTTAAGACAGCATCAAATAAATTTGCAGCTTTAGCTGCACATGATGAAATTGTTAACTTCTCTGGAACTTTAAATACTACAGCAGTATGTTTGATGAAAATTGCTAATGATATTAGATTTTTAGGATCTGGCCCAAGAGCTGGATATGGGGAATTGATTTTACCTTCCAATGAACCAGGCTCGTCTATCATGCCAGGTAAAGTTAATCCTACTCAAACTGAAGCGGTCACTATGGTTTGTGTAAAAGTAATAGGAAATCATAATGGTATTACAATGGCTGGATCACATGGTCATTTTGAATTAAATGTTTTTAAACCCTTAATCATACATAATATTTTACAATCAATTAATATCATGAGTGATTCAGCTAGAACATTTGGTTTGTATTGCGTAAAAGGAATTAAAGCAGACAAAAAGAGAATTAAATATCTTCTTGATAATTCTCTAATGTTAGTTACAGCATTAGCGCCTAAAATTGGATATGATCGAGCAGCTCTTATAGCAAAAAATGCTCATAAAAATGGATCAACTTTAAAGGAGGAAGTAGTTAAAGCTGGATTATTAAGCGATAGAGAATACGATAAAATAATGAGTCCGCTAAAGATGACGAAACCAAAATAAAGTTAATTTAATGCTAAAAGAAATTTTTTAATTTTATTCATTTCAAACATACTAAAAAAACCATCATAAAATAAAAAGTTTTCAAAAGTTTCTTTAAAATATTTCGTATCCTCTTCATTCGCCATATAGTTTTCAATTTTAATTTTTTGAAAATTGATTTTTTTATTAATAAGATTAAGAGAGCCTACGATATTTAAATCCATTGGATCTAAATTAACATTATCTTTTATTGAAAATTTTTTAAAAAATTTTTTTTTTATCTCTTAAACTAAATAAACAATCAAAGTTTAAACGAGGGTACTCTTCG